>NZ_JBFBGN010000195.1:0-9595 GCF_040684675.1 Streptomyces sp. NPDC089915
CGGGCACGGGGGGCTCCCGGGGGCGGGTGGGGGGTGGACGGGGCGTCCCCTACCCCTGCCGTTGGCGGCGAACCGGGCCGGACGGGTGACCCCGGGCTTCCCGGGGGCCGCTGCGCGGAGCCGTCTCCCCGCCCCGCCCTTTCTCCGTTTCCCGGGGCTCCGCCCCGGACCCCGCGCCTCAATCGCCGGCGGGGCTGGATATTGCCGCTGTGCGGCACTTCCAGCCCGCGCGGCGTTTGAGCGCACGTCCGGGGTCCGGGGCTCGCCCCGGGGAACGGTGGAAGGGCGGGTAGGGGACAGCCCCGCAGGGCAGCCGGACCGGGTTGCTAGCCCCCTACGCGAGCCGCCAGGCGGGCGGCGGCCGTCGTCAGTTCCGGGAGGGTGCCGAAGGGCACCACCGCCGCGTGGGTCGGGACGCGGACTCCGCCCGTCAGGGCGATGCGGGTGCCGCCCGGGACGGGGGCGGCGGCCAGGCCGACCAGGAGGAAGCGGCTCTGGAGCCAGCACCAGCCGGGGCGGCGGAACCCCCGCAGGTGGGCGCGGAAGCCGTACCGGCTGCGGGCCAGGACCTCGATCCGGTCGCCTTCGGCGGAGAGGAGGCGGGTGCGGGCGAGGTCGGGGAGGAAGTCCAGGGCGGCCATGACGGGCCAGACCTCCTCGAAGGGGGCGGGGAGGACCCGTTCCACGACCTTCGCGCCGCGTACCCCCGCCGCCATGATGCGGAGCCGGTGGACGTCGTCGATCTCGCGGCTCATGCGGACCACGCCTTTCGGAAGCTGGAACGGGCCCGGTGCAGGCGGGACTTGGCGGTGCCGGGCGGGATGTCGAGGACGGCGGCCGCGGCCTCCTCGTCGAGGCCCTCCACGTCCCGCAGGACGAGCACCGCGCGGTGGGCGGGGGAGAGGCGGGCCAGGACGTCGTCGATGTCGGCGGCGAGGTGCGGGTCGCCCTTGGCCGGGACGTCGGTGAGGTCGGGCTCGGGGCGGGCCCGGGCGGCCCGCTGGGCCGTGCGGACGGCCTCGCGGACGGCGATGGCCCGCACCCACCCGTACAGGGCCTCGGGATCGCGCAGCGAGCGCAGCGCGGTGAACACGGCCAGCAGCGCCTCCTGCGCGGCGTCCGGACCGTCCGCGAGGGCGATGGGGGCGCAGATGCGGGTGACGTACGGGGTGAGGTGGTCGAGGAGCTCGTGCAGCGCGAGGGTGTTCCCGGCGCGGGCCGCCCGGGCGAGGGTGATGCCGCGTTCGCGGTCGGCCGGGTTCATCTGGCGCGGGCCAGCCGTGCGGCGGCCCAGCCGAAGCCGAGGCAGGCGGGGGTGTAGAGGGCGAGGTTGAGGGTGTGGAAGGGGCTGCCGGCCGGGCTGGGGAGGAGCCCGGCGGCCCAGCCGAGGCCCGCGAGGCCCCGTACGGCCAGAGCCGCCGCGACCGCGCCGGTGGCGGCGCGGGTGGCCCGGCCGCCGCGGCCGCGGGAGTGCGCGAGGACGGCGGCGCCGGCGGTCAGCGTGAGCGCGGCCAGCGGCAGGACCACGGGCGGGGCGAAGGAGACCTCCGTGCCCAGGACGGCCAGGGAGAGGGCGCGTTCGCTCGGGGCGGGCCAGGTGGCGCCGGTGGCCCAGTAGAGGTGCGCCAGGCCGTCGGCGGCGAGCAGCGCCGCGAGCGCGGTGCCGGTCCTGCGGCGTGTGGTGTCGTCGGTGTGCATGCGGGTCCCCTGTTCCCCTCGGCGCGGCGGTTGCCGACACATCGAGGAGGCGGCGGCCCCCGGGAACGTTCCCTGTGATCCGCGTCACGCACCCCGGTGGCTCAGTGCAGGACGCGCTTGCCCGCCAGGAAGGCGGCGAGGTCGCCGACGGCGAGTACGCGGATCGACTCCGCCGCCCCGGGGAGCGCGTCCCGGTAGGCGGTGATGTCGCGGGGGTCGGAGGTGGCGATGACGGCCTCCGGATGGCGGGCGGCGATGACCACGGCGAGCGCGTCGACCGCGTCCGGGCGCTTCTCCGGAGGGATCGCGGCGTCGGCCAGGAGCCGGCCCGCGCGCTTGGCGTCCTCCTCGGAGTGTCCCGCCTGGCACACGCCGCACGACGGCGGGGCCGAGGCGGGCACCCCGAAGACCACGCACTGCGGCACCGCACGGGTCAGCGGCGTCCACCGGCCGGGCCGCCAGGCCTGCGCCAGTACGGGCAGCGGGACGACCGGGGGATGGCCCCGTTCGGCGAGGACCCGGTGGAGGAGCCCCGCCGGACGGTCACCGCGCTCCAGCGCGATCAGCATCCCGGTGTCGTACACGAAGACGGGGTCGCTCACGCGGCGGAGTCCCGGGTGTCGGGGGCGAGCGCCTGCGCGATGCCCGCCCGCGCGGCCGCGAGTTCCTCGTCGTCGAAGCCGTCGTCCCGGCCGGCCGGCGCGGGCATGGCCTCGGTCGCCGCGATGTCGGCGTCGATCTGCGCGAAGCGCCGGGCGACGGTCACGTCCTCGTCGATCTGGCGGAGCACCGCCGCCGTGACGTAGGCGGAGACGTCGAGGCCCATGGCGTCGGCGTGCTCCTTGACTCTCGCGCGCAGCGCGGCGTCCATGCTGATGCTGAACCGCTCCCTGGGGGCCATGCACTCAACGTAGCACGGCGTGTTACGAGGGGGCGTCGGGTTCTGCGGCGGCTACTCGTTCACCAGGACCGGGATCGAGAGGACCGCGCTCGCCGGGGTGCCGGTGAGGTGGTCGGCGGGGACGGTGAAGTCGATGCCGTCGCCGGCCGCGCGGGGGCCGTCGTGGTGTTCCTGGGCGTGCGAGTCCTCGCCCTCCTCCTGGTAGCGGAAGGCGCCCGTGCCAAGGAGACGGCCCTGCGCGTCGTAGTACGCGGCGGTGATCTCCAGGGCCAGGGTGTCGCTGACGTCCGAGCTGATGGCGACGTGGCCGGTGACGGCCGGGGCGCCGGTCAGCTTCAGGTCCGTCAGCTTCACGCGGTCCGTGAACGGGCCCTGCTCGGTGCGGACCTCGCCCGCGGCGGGCGCGGGGGTCAGGACGGCGGCCGGGGCCGGTGCGCTGCGCGGCGCGGGCAGGGACACCGGGGCGGCGGACGCCGGTGCCGCGTCCCCGGCGGCGGAGGGGGCTTCGGCGCCCGAGCAGCCGGTGGCCAGCGCGAGGAGGGCGGCCACGGCGGTGACGGCGGCGGCCGCGCGGGGGAGGTACGTCATCGGAGAGCTCCTGGGGAGGCCGCGTCGGGCGGATCGGCCGGGCGGTGTGGCGGTCGGCGGTGCGGCCGCCGCCGCGAGGCGGGGCCGGAAAGCGGTCGGCCGGGGCCGGGGGAGTGTGCCCCCGGCCCCGGCCGACCGGGGATCAGTGCTGCTGCGGAGAGCGGCCGAACAGCGAGCGGTACATCTTGCCGTACAGCTCGGTGTTGATCTGGCTCGCGGCGAAGGCGTTGCCGCCCGGGCCGTAGGCGAAGATCGGGACGTCGGCGCCGGTGTGGTTGCCGGACAGGTAGGTCAGCCAGAGGCTGGCCTCGGGGCTGCCGTCCTTGACGCCCGCCGGGTCGTCCGGGGTGCGGAAGGTGGCCGGGGCGAAGTTCTTCGTGTCACCGGAGCCCGCGCCGTTCACGATGCCGCTGGAACGGGCCGGGTCCTTGGCGCCCGAGGCGGAACGCGAAGGCACGCTGTTGTTGGCGGTGTTGCCGGCGTCCGTGTTGGCCGGGGGCGCCACGGCCTCGGCGTTGGTGTACGTGCCCTTCTCGATGATGTTGAAGCCGGCGCACTCGTGGTCCGCCGTGACGATCACGAGGGTGTGGCCGTCCTTCTTCGCGAACTCGTACGCGGCCTTGACCGCGTCGTCGAACGCCTTGATCTCGTCGAGGGTCTGCGCGGCGTCGTTCGCGTGCGAGCGCTTGTCGATCTGGGCGCCCTCGACCTGGAGGAAGAAGCCCTTCTTCGACTTGTTGCGGTCGTACGAGCCGCCCTTGCGGTCGGTCAGCAGCTGGATCGACTTGCGGGTCATGTCCGCGAGCGAGGGCTCCTGCTTCTGCGCGGCGTCGGCCGGCAGGGCCGCCTTGTTGTGCTCCACGGTCAGGTTGCCGCGGTTGAACAGGCCGATGACCTTCTTGCCGTTGGCCTTGTCCAGGTCGGCCTTGGTGGCGACCTTCTGGCTGGCGGCCGTCTGGGCGGGCAGCTTCGGGTCGCCGAAGTTGCCGAGGACCTGGTAGCCCTGCGCCTGGAGGGCCTTCTGGTCGTCCGGCTCGAAGCGGGCCAGGCCGCCGCCGAGGATGACGTCGGCGGTGCCGTTGCGGGCGATCTGCTCGGCGATCGGGGTGATCAGCGTCTTGTCCGCGGGGGCCGCCTCGTAGCTGCCGTCGTCCTTCTTGGGGAGGCAGGCGGCGTCCGAGTAGGTCGGGCCCTGGCAGCCGCGCAGCAGCGCGTGGCTGAACTGGGCGGCCGGGGTGGCGTCGGTGATCTCCGCGGTGGAGACGTTGCCCGTGGCGAAGCCGGCCGCGTGGGCCTGCTCCATCAGCGTGCCGACCTTCTTCTCGTACGAGTCCACGCCGATGGCCGCGTTGTACGTCTTCACGCCGGAGGACCAGGCGGTCGCGGAGCTGGCCGAGTCGGTGACCAGGGCCGGCTTGGCGCTGTTCTTCTCGACGGCGTAGGTGGCGACGGCGCCCGTGTTGGGGAGGGTCTCCATGGTGAGCTTGCCGCCGGCGCCCATGAACCGGTCGCGCGCGGCCGTCACGTGGGTGCGGCCCATGCCGTCACCGAGCAGGTAGATGACGTTCCTGACGTCCTGGCGCGAGTCGCTCTGCTGGGGCGCGGAGTTCGCGGTGACTGCGGTGCCGGCGGCCACGGAGCTGGCGATGGCCAGGACGGTGAGCGTCTTCAACGGTCTGCGGCGCATGTGCGGGAGATTCCCCTCGGGTGTTCGGCACGGTCGCGCCGAACGTAAGAGGGCTGTGTGAACGGGACGCGACCGCTCGGTGGTGCCCGGCCGAACAGGGAGGGCATGACAGGACACGGTCATCCCGGACGCGGGCCGCCGCCGGGAAACGTGACCGGTGTGGCGCCTTCGTGCTGTTGGGCGTCAGGGGCCGACTACTGCCAGAAGATTTCCTCCACCACGATCTGAGGCTCGGCCACGCGGGGCAGGAAGGTGAACCGGATCCATCCGCGGTTGCCGTCGAAGTACGCGATGTGCGGGCCGCGGGGGACGGTGGACCGGGCCGGTTCGACGTTCTCCCCGCGGTACGGGTGGCGGGCGGTCAACAGCTCGAAGAGGGCCTCACGGCACGCCTCTCGGGGATCCTCGGGCAAGCTGATCCGGTACTTCTCGGCATCCTGCGTGTAGTCCACAGCCCACGGCGGCCCGGTGAACTCCTCGCTCACTCGCCCGGCTCCAGGGCACGCAGCCGGTGGCGGATGCGGGAAGCCGCGTCCAGGAGGCCGTGGGCCGCGTCGGCGTCCGTGGCTGCGGCGGCACGCGCTTCCAGGTCGGCCACGTGCCGGTCGAGCTCGGGGTCGCGCGCGAGGGCGTACTCACCCCACCAGCGGGCCATGAACGCCGGGACCGGGCCGATGTCGTAGGCGTCGCAGATCTGTCGCCGCCAGGCGGAGTCGAAGTCCGGCAGCAGGGCCGGTGCGTGTGCGGCCATGGCGGCGCGCAGGGCCTTCGGCGTGTACTCCGGCATCGGCGGTACGGATCCACCCGGCGCAGGCGTCGCGGTCGTCATTCCCGGCTCCTCCTCGGATCGGACGCCTCCCACGATAGAACGCGACGGCCCCCGGCGCCGGGTGGTTGCGCCGGGGGCCGTCGTGGGGTGGGGCGTCAGAGCTTCTCGGGGGTGCGGATGCCCAGGAGGGCCATGCCCTTGTTCAGGGTGCGGGCGGTGAGTTCGCAGAGGAACAGGCGGTTCTCGACCTGCTCCGGGGTGTCGGCCTTGAGGACCGGGCACTCCGCGTAGAACGCCGTGTAGAGCGAGGCCAGCTGGTACAGGTACGCGGCCAGCTTGTGCGGGGCGTACTCCGCCGCCGCCTCGGCCACCAGCTCGCCGAAGGCGTCCAGGTGCAGGCCCAGCGCGCGCTCCGACGCCACCAGCTCCAGCTCCGGGTGCGCCGCCGGCCGGGCCTCGCCCGCCTTGCGCAGGATCGACTGGATACGGGCGTACGCGTACTGGAGGTACACCGACGTGTCGCCGGTCAGCGACACCATCTGGTCCAGGTCGAACTTGTAGTCGCGGGACGCGGACGTCGACAGGTCGGCGTACTTCACCGCGCCGATGCCCACCTGGGCGCCACGCTCGGCGATCTCCTCCTCCGTGAGGTCCTGGGCCTTCTCCCGGACCACGGAGGCGGCCCGCTCCACCGCCTCGTCCAGCAGGTCCACCAGCCGGACCGTCTCGCCCTCACGGGTCTTGAACGGCTTGCCGTCCTTGCCCAGGACCGTGCCGAAGGCCAGCTGCACGGCCTTGACGTCCTCGTTCAGCCAGCCGGCGCGGCGGGCCGTCTCGAAGACCATCTTGAAGTGCAGGCCCTGGCGGGCGTCCACCACGTAGATGAGGGTGTCCGCCTTCAGGTTGCCCACGCGGTCGCGGATCGCCGACAGGTCGGTCGCGGCGTAGCCGAAGCCGCCGTCCGACTTCTGGACGATCAGCGGCGTCGGGTTGCCGTCCGGGCCCTTGTACTCGTCGAAGAACACGCACAGCGCGCCGTTGGAACGGACGGCCACGCCCGACTCCTCCAGCAGCCGGCAGGTCTCCGCCAGCATGTCGTTGTAGCCGGACTCGCCGACCACGTCCGGGTCCTGGATGTCCATGTCCAGCTTGTTGAAGACCGAGTAGAAGTAGATCTTCGACTCGTCCACGAACCGCTGCCAGAGGGCCAGGGTCTCCTCGTCGCCCGCCTGGAGGTCCACCACCCGCGCCCGGGCCCGCGTCTTGAACTCCTCGTCGGAGTCGAAGAGCGCGCGCGAGGCCTTGTACAGGCGGTTGAGGTTCGACATGGCCTCCTCGCCGGACGCCTCGCCCTCCCCGCCCTTGTGGTCCAGCTCGTGCGGGTGCTCCAGCAGGAACTGGATCAGCATGCCGAACTGGGTGCCCCAGTCGCCGATGTGGTGGCGGCGGACCACCTTCTCGCCCGTGAACTCCAGGATCTCCACCATCGCCGCGCCGATCACGGCCGACCGCAGGTGGCCGACGTGCATCTCCTTGGCCACGTTCGGCTGCGCGTAGTCGATCACCGTGGTGCCCGCCGACGGGGACAGCGGCACGCCGAGCCGGTCGTCGGCGGCGCGCGCCGCGAGCGTCCGGACGATCGCCTCGTCCGAGACGGTGATGTTGAGGAAGCCGGGGCCCGAGACCTCGATCTCCTTGATCAGGTCACCCGTCGGGATGGCCTCGACCACGGTCGTCGCCAGCTCGCGCGGGTTGGCCTTGGCCTTCTTCGCGAGCGCCAGGATGCCGTTGGCCTGGAAGTCGGCCCGGTCGCTTCGTCGCAGCAGCGGGTCGGCCGCACCGGCCTCCGGCAGGGCGGAGGCGAGGGCGTCCGAGACGCGCTGTTCGACGGAGGAAGCGAGGGAAGGGACCGAGGCCATGAGCTGCCGTTCCTGTGAGGTTGTGCCCGAGCGTGTACTTGGGTGTTCCGACAAGTGCCGAGTATCCCACGCGGAGGCTCCCCGCTTCCCGGCATATCCGCGCCGTATCACCAGACGGAAGCAACCCCGGAGCGTCCCCTTCCGTCTGGGAGAATGGCCGAAGCCAGCATTCGAGATAGAAGGACGTGTCGTGGCTCAGAGCGCGCAGAGCAGCACAGAGACCGACTGGGTCTCCCGTTTCGCGGACGAGGTCATCGCCGAGGCGGAGCGCCGAGCCCCGGGCAAAACGATCGTCGTCGCGTCCGGTCTCTCCCCGTCGGGCCCGATCCACCTGGGCAACCTGCGCGAGGTCATGACCCCGCACCTGGTCGCGGACGAGATCCGCCGCCGGGGCCACGAGGTCCGCCACCTCATCTCCTGGGACGACTACGACCGCTACCGCAAGGTCCCCAAGGGCATCCCCGGCGTCAGCGAGGAGTCCCACGCCCAGCACATCGGCCGCCCGCTGACCTCCGTGCCCGCCCCCGAGGGCTCCTCGTACCCGAACTGGGCCGAGCACTTCAAGGCCGCCATGGTCGCCTCCCTGGCCGAGCTGGGCGTCGAGTACGACCCCATCAGCCAGACCGAGCAGTACACCTCCGGTGTCTACCGCGACCAGGTCCTCTTCGCGATGAAGCACCGCGCCGACATCGACGCGGTCCTCGACCAGTACCGCACCAAGCAGAAGCCGGGCGGCAAGAAGCCCCAGCAGAAGCCCCTCGACGAGGCCGAGATCGAGGCCGCCGAGGGCTCCGGCGCCGCGGGCGAGGACGACGGCAGCGCCGAGGGCGCCGAGTACTTCCCGTACAAGCCGTACTGCGGCCAGTGCGACAAGGACTTCACCAAGGTCACCGCGTACGACGACGAGACCACCGAACTGACCTACGTCTGCACCGAGGACCAGTTCACCGAGACCGTCAAGCTGTCCGAGTTCAACCGCGGCAAGCTGGTCTGGAAGGTCGACTGGCCCATGCGCTGGGCCTACGAGGGCGTCGTCTTCGAGCCCTCGGGCGTCGACCACTCCTCCCCGGGCTCCTCCTTCCAGGTCGGCGGCCAGATCGTCGGCCTCTTCGGCGGCGAGCAGCCCATCGGCCCGATGTACGCCTTCGTCGGCATCAGCGGCATGGCCAAGATGTCCTCCAGCAAGGGCGGGGTCCCCACCCCGGCCGACGCGCTGAAGATCATGGAGCCGCAGCTGCTGCGCTGGCTGTACGCCCGCCGCCGACCGAACCAGTCCTTCAAGATCGCCTTCGACCAGGAGATCCAGCGGCTGTACGACGAGTGGGACAAGCTGGAGGGCAAGGTCGCCGACGGCTCCGTGCTGCCGGCCGACGCCGCCGCGCACGCCCGCGCCGTCCGCGTGGCCTCGCACGAGCTGCCCCGCACCCCCCGCCCGATGCCGTACCGCACCCTCGCGTCGGTCGTCGACATCACCGCCGGGCACGACGAGCAGACCCTGCGCATCCTCTCCGACCTGGAGCCGGAGAAGCCGCTGGCCTCGCTCGACGAGGTCCGCCCGCGCCTCGACCGCGCCGAGAACTGGATCACCACCCAGGTCCCGGCCGACCAGCGCACCCTCGTCCGCGAGGAGCCCGACGCCGAGCTGCTCGGCTCCCTCGACGAAGAGGGCCGCCGCTCCCTGGCCATGCTGCTGGAGGGCCTCGACACCCACTGGTCGCTGGACGGGCTCACCACCCTCGTCTACGGCGTGCCGAAGGTCATGGCCGGGCTGGAGCCCGACGCCAAGCCGACGCCGGAGCTGAAGGTCGCCCAGCGCGAGTTCTTCGCCCTGCTCTACCGCCTGCTCGTCACCCGCGAGACCGGCCCCCGCCTGCCCACGCTGCTGCTCGCGGTCGGGGCGGACCGGGTGCGGGCGCTGCTCGCCGGCTGACGCGGCCGCTGAACGGGAAAGGGCCCGCACCCCGGATCACCGTAGGCCATCAGCGAGGGCGTCCAGGCCGGGACCAGCCTGCCCTTCGTCGTGATCATGCCGG
>NZ_JBFBGN010000196.1:0-9518 GCF_040684675.1 Streptomyces sp. NPDC089915
GGCCAGGAAGCGCTCGTAGCCGTCCGTGGTGCGCAGGGTGGCCAGGTGGTTCGCGAGGCCGCCGATGGTGGGGCCGTAGGAGCGCTCGTTGTCGTCTGGGCCGTCCTGCTCCCGGGCCCCGACCAGGGCCCCGACCAGGGCCCCGGTCCCGGGCCGCGCGCCGCCTTCCGGGAGGCGGCCTTCGCCCCCGCCGACGTCACCGCACGGGCTCCGGCGGGCGGCCCACTCCCGTAGCGCAGTCGGAGCGCGCCGCTCGCGGGGCCGTCGTACGGTGATCCCGTCAGCCGCCCGAAGCCGCCCTACGCAGCCCCCGCGAGGAGCCCATGTCCGACGCCGTGACCGCGCCGGCCACCGACCCCGACGCCGGGGCGCTCGACGCCCTGTGCCGGGAACTGGCCGAGGCCGCCGACGCCGTGGGCGAGGCCGCCCGCTACGCCTCCGGGCTCGCCTTCGGCGCGCGCCTGCCGGCCGGGGCCCTCGTGGCCCGCAGCAGCCGCGGGCGCCGCGCCTGGCGGACCCTGCTGCGCACCCTCACCGACCCGGCCGGGCTCGGCTGGGCCCCGCGCGGGCGCGGGGTGGCCCGGGCCGGATGGCTCGCCGGGGTCCTGACCCGGCGCGAGAACCTGGCCGTCAGCGCGGCCGTCTGCGGGCTGAGGACCCGGATCCGCGTCGCCAGCACGGGCCGGCCCGAGCTGCTCGCCGACCCCGGCTGCGCGGCCGTCCTGCGGGCCGTGGAGGCGGGCCGGCAGGCCGACGCGGCCCGTGCGTTCCGCACCCTGGTGCGCGAGCGGGGCGCCGGTCAGGCCTTCACCCTGCTCGCCCCGGCCTTCGCGGACATCCTGGCCTGGCACGCGCTGACCGACGAGAACCCCTTCAACGACCACGCGGGCTGGCAGGTCGCCACCGGCCGGGCCGTGCCCGCCGAACCGCTGCTCGGGATCGGCGCCGCCCTGCGGGCCTTCTGCGGGCGCGACCCGGGCGGCGACGGCCCGGGCACCGCCGGGACCGGTCCGCCGGAGGCGTTCGACACCACCGGCACGCTCGCCGGATACCTCCGCAACACCGTCCTGCTCGGCGGGTCCGGGACGCTGCTCGTCCAACGGGTGACCGGACCCGACGGGACCCTCCGCCACGTCGTCCAGCTCCCCGACCGGGACGCCGGCTACGCCCCGGAGGTGGCCCGGGCGCTGCGCGCGCTGGTCCCCTCCGGAGCCGAACTCGTCCTGATCGGCCACGGGACGGGCGCGGTCACCGCCATGGACCTGGCCCGCGACCGGGAGTTCACGGCCGTCTACCGCGTCGCGCACGTGTACGCCGCCGGCTCCCCGGCCGACGCCCGCACGCCCGCCGACCCCCGCACCCGGGTGGTCTTCCCGCCCGGCGGGGACGAGCCCGCCCCCGTCGACGGGAGGGTGACGGACAGCCGGCTCCTCCCGCTCGCCCCCGCCCCCCGGAGGAACCCGTGAGCGACCGCCGTCAGCCGCGCCCCGCCCCGTCCGCCCCCGCCGACGGCCTGCGCGGCCACTGCGCCGCCCTGCGCTCCCACGCCCGGCGGCTGCGCGCGGGCGCGGCGGCGCTGGAGTGGCGGGGCCCGCAGGCCGACGCCCTGCGCGCCGAGGTGTCCGCCCTCGCGGACCGCTGCGCCCGCGCGGCCGACGGCTTCGCCCTGGCGGCGGCCCAGCTCGACGGTCCGGACCCCCGGCGGTCCTGACGCGCCGGACGTTCTGACGCGCCGGGGTCCTCACCTGCCCGGGTCCTCACCTGCCGGGGGTCCTCACAGCACGAGCGACAGCAGCAGGACGAAGCCCAGTCCGACGACGGAGATGATGGTCTCCATCACCGACCAGGTCTTGACGGTCTGCCCGACGCTCATCCCGAAGTACTCCTTGACCAGCCAGAACCCGGCGTCGTTGACATGGCTGAAGAACAGCGAGCCCGCGCCGACCGCCAGCACCAGCAGCGCCGTCTGCGCCGTCGGCAGGCCCGCCGCGAGGGGGGCCACCAGGCCGGAGGCCGAGATGGTGGCGACCGTCGCCGAGCCGGTCGCCAGGCGGATCGCCACCGCGATCAGCCAGGCCAGCAGCAGGGCCGGGACCGACCAGTCCTTCGACAGGTCCAGGACCATCCGTCCCACGCCCGCGTCGATCAGGGTCTGCTTGAACCCGCCGCCCGCGCCCACGATCAGCAGGATGCCCGCGATCGGGGCGAGGGACCGCTCCACCGTGGACGAGAGCCGCTCCCGGTCGAAACCCGCGGCCCGGCCGAGGGTGAACATGCCGACCAGCACGGCCGCGAGCAGGGCGATGA
This sequence comes from Streptomyces sp. NPDC089915, assembly GCF_040684675.1. Lineage (NCBI taxonomy): Bacteria > Bacillati > Actinomycetota > Actinomycetes > Kitasatosporales > Streptomycetaceae > Streptomyces > Streptomyces sp. NPDC089915. The sequence goes on from NZ_JBFBGN010000196.1 coordinate 2,308, forward strand.
GCGGGGAGCCGACGACGTCCGCGAACCGGCGCACCCCGGCGGCCGGGTCGTCGACCACGATGTCGGCCAGGGCCTTGAACAGCATCAGGACCACCGGCAGCAGCACCGTGCCCACCGTCGCGCCGAACCGGGGCCGCCGCCCGGCCCGCGCCGGCGGGGTCTGCGCGGGCGGCTCCTGCGGCGCCGGTATGTCCACCCAGCGGGCGGCGTAACGGGAGAACAGCGGCCCGGCGACGACCACAGTCGGCACCGCCACGAGCACCCCGAGGGCCAGGGTGACGCCCAGGTCGGCGTGGAGCGCGTCCACGGCGACCAGCGGGCCGGGGTGCGGCGGGACCAGCCCGTGCATCACCGACAGCCCGGCCAGCGCGGGGATCCCGATCCGCATCAGGGACCAGCCGCCGCGCCGGGCGACCAGCAGCACCACCGGGATCAGCAGCACGATGCCGACCTCGAAGAACAGCGGCAGCCCGATCACCGAGGCGATCAGCACCATCGCCCACGGCACGGCGCGCCCCCGGGCACGGGCCAGGATCGTGTCCACGATCTCGTCCGCGCCGCCGGAGTCGGCGAGCAGCCTGCCGAGCACCGCGCCGAGGGCGATGAGCACCCCGACGCCCGCGACCGTGGAGCCGAGTCCGGCGGTGAAGCTCGCGATCGTCTTGTCCGCCGGGGCCCCCGCGAGGAACCCGAGGGCGAGCGAGCCGATCGTCAGGGCGAGGAAGGCGTGCAGCCTGAAACGGGTGATGAGCAGGACGATGACGGCGATGCCCGCGAGGACGGCGAGTCCCAGCCGGGCGTCGCCGGCCGAGGTGATGGGCGCCGGAGCGGCGGCCGCCAGGGTCGCGACGCTGAGACCGGTCACGGTGGGGCTCCTCAGTTCTCGAACGTGCGCAGGGCGGCGAGCGCCCGCTCGGTGATCTCCCGCGGCGTGCCGGCGATGTCGACGGCGATCCCGGGCTCGTCCGCCTGGAGCGGTTCGAGCACGGCGAACTGGGAGTCCAGCAGGGAGGCGGGCATGAAGTGCCCGGTACGGGCGGCCATCCGCCCCTCGACCAGCGCCCGTTCGCCGGTGAGGTGGACGAAGACCGCGCCCCCGGGCGCGGCGGCCCGCAGCCGGTCGCGGTAGGCCCGCTTCAGGCAGGAGGCGGCGACCACGCCGCCGCCCGGCGCGCCCCGCTCGCGCATCCACGCGCCGACGGCGTCCAGCCAGGGCCACCGGTCGGCGTCGTCGAGGGGGATCCCGGCCGACATCCTGGCCACGTTGGCCGCGGGGTGGAAGGCGTCGCCCTCGGCGTACGGGACGCCCAGCGCCGCCGCGAGCAGCCGGCCCACGGTCGTCTTGCCCGTACCGGCCACACCCATCACCACGATGACGCGCTGGGAGCCCACGTCGTACCTCGCCGTTCTCGCCGCTTCGTTGCAGGAGCACCACTGAAGCGCATTAAGTACTACTTATTCAAGACCCTGACCCCGAAAGGTCGTATCTTTCGACGCTCGGGGCGTCACCGTACGCTTGCGCCATGACCACCGAAGGCAGTCCGGGCCCAGGACTCCACTCCCAGGTGCTGGACACCCTCGGCCTCGCGATCACGGCGGGGGAGCACCCGCCCGGCAGCGTCCTGCGCACCGACGGGATCGCCGGGCGGTTCGGTGCCTCGCGCACCGTCGTACGGGAGGTGGTCCGGGTCCTGGAGTCGATGCGGCTCGTCGAATCCCGCCGCCGGGTGGGGGTCACCGTCCGCCCGCCCGAGGAGTGGAACGTCTACGACCCGCACGTCATCCGCTGGCGGCTGGCCGGCGCCGACCGCCCCCGCCAGCTGCGCTCGCTGACGGTGCTGCGCTCCGCCGTCGAACCCGTGGCCGCCGGCCTCGCCGCGTCCCGGGCCACCCCGGAACAGTGCGCGCGGCTCACGGAGGCCGCCCTCGGCATGGTCCGCACCTCGCGCGGCCACCAGCTGGAGGGCTACCTCCTGCACGACGTCGCCTTCCACCGCACCGTGCTGGAGGCCTCCGGCAACGAGATGTTCGCCCGCCTCGGCGACGTGGTCGCCGAGGTCCTCACGGGCCGCACCGAGCACGCGGTGATGTTCCACGACCCCGACCCGGCCGCCGTCACCCTCCACGTCCGGGTCGCCGAGGCGGTCCGCGAGGGCGACGCGGCTGCGGCCGAGGCCCTGACCCGGGAGATCGCCCTCGGCGCCCTGGAGGAACTCGACGTCCTCGCCCCGTAGGCCGTCTCCCGCGCGCGGCCCGGCCTCAGCCGGCCGCCGCGGTGCCGCGCGTCGCGAACTGGGTGCGGTACAGCTCCTCGTAGCGGCCGCCCGCGGCCAGGAGTTCGGTGTGGGTGCCGCGCTCCACGATGCGGCCCTCCTCCACCACCAGGATCAGGTCGGCTGCCTGCACCGTGGAGAGCCGGTGCGCGATCACCACCGCCGTCCGGCCCGCCAGGGCCTCGGCCAGGGCCTCCTGGACGGCCGCCTCGGAGGTGGAGTCCAGGTGCGCGGTGGCCTCGTCCAGGATCACCACCCGCTGCCGGGCCAGCAGCAGCCGCGCGATGGTCAGCCGCTGCCGCTCCCCGCCCGACAGCCGGTAGCCGCGCTCGCCGACGACGGTGTCCAGGCCGTCCGGGAGGGAGGCGACCAGGCCGTCCAGGCGGGAACGGCGCAGGGCCTCCCACAGTTCCTCCTCGGCCGCTTCGGGGCGGGCCAGCAGCAGGTTGGCCCGTACCGACTCGTGGAAGAGGTGCCCGTCCTGGGTGACCATGCCCAGGGTGTCGCGGATCGAGTCCGCGGTCAGGTCGCGCACGTCGATGCCGCCCAGGCGCACCGCGCCCGCGTCCGCGTCGTACAGGCGCGGCAGCAGCTGGGCGATGGTGGACTTGCCCGCGCCCGACGAGCCGACCAGGGCGATCATCTGGCCGGGCTCGGCGCGGAAGGACACCTCGTGCAGCACCCGCGTGCCGCCCCGCGCGTCGAGGACGGCCACCTCCTCCAGGGAGGCGAGCGAGACCTTCTCGGGGGAGGGGTAGCCGAAGGAGACCCGGTCGAACTCCACCGCCACCGGGCCGTCGGGCACCCGGCGGGCGTCCGGCTTCTCGGCGATCAGCGGCTCCAGGTCGAGGATCTCGAAGACCCGCTCGAAGCTGACCATCGCGCTCATCACCTCCACCCGGGCCCCGGCCAGGGCGGTCAGCGGGGCGTACAGCCGGGTCAGGAGCAGGGCGAGGGCGACGACCGAGCCGGCCTCCAGGCTGCCGCGCAGGGCGTAGTGGCCGCCCAGGCCGTAGACCAGGGCGAGGGCCAGCGCCGAGACCAGGGTCAGGGCCGTGATGAAGGCCGACTGGGACATCGCCGTCCGGATGCCGATGTCCCGCACCCGGGCCGCGCGCGCCGCGAACTCCGCCGACTCGTCGGCGGGCCGCCCGAACAGCTTCACCAGGGTGGCGCCGGGCGCGGAGAACCGTTCCGTCATCTGCGTGCCCATCGCCGCGTTCAGCGCCGACGCCTCCCGCTGCATCCCGGCCATCCGGGTGCCCATCCGGCGGGCCGGCAGCACGAACACCGGCAGCAGCACCAGCGCCAGCAGGGTGATCTGCCACGAGATGCTCAGCATCACCCCCAGCGTCAGCAGCAGGGTCACCACGTTGGAGACCACCCCCGACAGGGTGTTGCTGAAGGCCCGCTGCGCGCCGATCACATCGTTGTTGAGGCGGCTGACCAGGGCCCCCGTCCGGGTCCGGGTGAAGAAGGCCACCGGCATCCGCTGGACGTGGTCGAAGACCGCCCGGCGCAGATCGAGGATCAGGCCCTCGCCGAGGGTCGAGGAGAGCTTGCGGGTCAGCAGGCCCAGACCCGCCTCGGCGACCGCGATCACCGCGATCAGCAGGGCGAGCCGGGTGACCTTCCCGGAGTCGCCGCCCCCGCCCGCCTTCGCCCCCTGGACGATCGCGTCCACGATCCGGCTGGCCAGCAGCGGGGTGGCCACCGCGAGCAGCGCGCCCACCACGCTCAGCAGCAGGAAGAGGGTCAGCCCGCGCCGGTGCGGGCGGGCGAAGGAGGCGATCCGGCGCAGGCTCGCCCGGGAGAACGGGGGCCGGCCGCCCTGCTGGGCGTTGATCGCGCTGTGCAGTGAGTGCCAGGCGGTGACTTCCATGTCCATGACCCCCACGGTAGAACCTCGACCAAACTTCAGGTCAAGGGAACGGCGGGGCACCACCCCCAGGAGTCCGCCGGCGGTCAACTCCCGCTGACGGAAAGGATTCACGAGAACCCCGTGCCCGCTCCGGGCGCGGTGGCATCATCGGGGAATGACGCAGGCATCGCACTCGGCCGGCCCCGGCCGGCCCGCCGCCGACACCGTGCTGGAGCGCTTCGAACAGTGGGCCCGCGACACCCCCGGGGCCCCCGCCGTCCTCGTCCGACGGGACCCCCTCCCCGCCACCACCTACGCCGAACTCGACGCGCGCGCCAACCGGCTCGCCCACCACCTCCTCGGCCGGGGCCTGCCCCCGCACGCGCGGATCGCCATCGGCCCCGCCCGCCGCGAGGAGGCCGTCGTCGCCCTCCTCGCCGCCCTCAAGGCCGGCGCCGCCTACGCCCTGGTCGACTCGGGCGACACCCGCACCGCACGCCTCCAGCTCACGGCCCTCGCCCCCGACCTGCTGATCACCGACGCAGCCGGAGCGGCCCGCCTCGACCGGGGCGGGGGCCCGCCCGCCCTGCTCACCGACGAGGAGGCCGAGGGGATCGCCGCGCGCCCCGGCCACGCCCCGGACCGCTCCCCGCAGGCGGCGGCCGCCCTGCTGTTCACCGGAACCGCCGTCCCCCGCCCCGTCCCCGTCGGCCACGCCCTGCTGCTCGCCGCCCACGACGCCTGGTCGTGGGTGGCCCGCCCGGCCCCCGAGGACCGCCACCTGTTCACCGGCGGCCCGGACCTCACGGCCTTCGCCGCAGGCTGGACCCGCGCCCTGTGTGCCGGCGGCGCGCTCGTCCTCCCCGAAGGACCGGCCTGGCGGGCCGGCGGGATATCCGAGGCGCTCGCCGACCGGGACGTCACCGTGCTGCACACCGACCCGGCGGGCGCCCTGCGCCTCCTCGACGACGGCCCGGGCCCCACCGCCCGCCCGGCGGCGCCCGGGCCCGCACCCCGGCTCGCCTCACTGCGGCTGCTCACCGTCACCGGGGACCGGCTCTACCTCGACGAACACACCGCCCTCCAGGACGGGCTGGGCCCGGGCGCCCGCGTGCTCAACGTGTACGGCCCCGCCGAGGCCGCCGGCGTCGGCACCTGGTCGGAGCTCCCGGGGACGCCCCGCCCCCCGGACGCACCCGAAGGGCTCGCCCTGCTCGGCACCCCCTTCCCCGGCTGCCGCGTCGACCTCGGCGACGGGGAGCTGCGCCTGACCCCGCCCGGCGGCGGCGACGCGCTGGCCACCGGTGACCTCGCCGTGCTCCGCCCGGACGGGCTGCTGGAGTTCGCGGGACGGCTGCGCGACCGGATCACCCTGGACGACGGCAGCCCCCTCGACCCCCACCCGGTCGAGTCCGCGCTCCGCACCCACCCCGACGTCGGCGCGGCCCTCGTGGCCCCCGTCCAGGACGGCGGCAACACCCGCCTCGTCGCCTACCTCGCCCCGCCGCCCGGCGCCGCCCCGGCCGCCGGGGCCGCGGGCGTCGAGGAGCTCCGCGCGCACCTGGCGGACCGGCTGCCCGCCGCCGAGGCCCCGGCCCGCCTGGTGCGGTTGCGCGCCCTGCCCCGGACCCGGGCGGGCCAGGAGGACCGGGCGGGGCTGCCCCAGCCCCCGAAGCCCGGCGCCCGGCCCGCGCGCGGCGGCAAGTACGGGGCCGGGACGGGCGGTGAGCTGCCCGGCTGCTTCGGCTTCGGCTGCGCGGCGGTGCCGCTGGCCGTGCTCGCCCTGCTCGCCACCGACCTGATCTGGCCCGGCTCCACCGACCTCACCGGCGTGCCCGGCCCGTGGTCGTTCCTCTTCTCCCTGCTGTACTTCCTCGAATGCTCGGCCTTCGCGGCGGGGCTGCTCTTCCTGTTCGCGGGCCGCAAACGGATGCCGCGCCCGGGCCCGGGCCGGGGTCTGACGGCCGCCGCCCACCTGGCCGTGGCGTACCTGCTGATGGCCTGGTGGCCGCAGGACAACCTCTACCGGCTCGCCGCGAAGCACGACTGGCCCCGGCAGGCCGCCCTCGTCTACACCTTCAACGTCCCGCTGATGATCGCGGGAGCCGTGGTGGTCCTCTACCTCACCCGTGCGCCCGCGGCCTCCCGGCCCGGACCGAAGGACTGATCCGCCGGCCCACCGAGGCCCTCGCCCACCGCGAGGGCCCGTTCCCGCACCAGGGCGTCGGCCGCGTCCAGCGCCTCCGGGCCGCGCGCGGCCAGCAGTACGCCCAGCCAGGGCGCCGGGTCGAAGGCCCCCGTCGGAATGGCCGGCACGAACACCGCCCCGAGCTCCGCGCAATCCCGTTCCAGCGCGGCGCACACCTCCTCCAGCTGGGCCTCCGGCAGCCGGGCGCCCAGCTCCACCCGGTCCGCGATCCGTACGAGGTGCCCCGCGCCCCGCAGTTCGTCGAGCCGGGCGGCCGCCATGAACGCCACCGACGGGCCGGTGAGCCGCAGGTTCGTCTCGGTCGGCGCGAGCCGCCCCGCCGCGTCCGCGACGAAGTCCACGTCGAACCAGCCCCGGTGGCCGGCCGCCGCCAGCTCCCGGCCCACCGCCGCGCCGAAGGCCAGCAGCGGCCCCTCCAGCCGGGCGGGCACCACCCCCGGGCCCACCGTGGCGCCCCGGTACGCGCCGTCGGCCACGTCCATCAGCGCCGCCCCGACCGGGTGCGGGCGGCCCCCGGCGTCCACGAAGCCGTCGTAGGTCAGGTCCCGCGCGGCGCCCGCCTCCGCCGGACCGGGCACGTACTCCTCCACCAGCAGCGGGCCGCGCGGCAGGTGCCGCAGCAGGGCCCGCGCCCCGCCGGCCGCCCGCACCCGCCCGGGCGTCACCACGGTGGTGCCCGAACCGCCGACACCGTGCTCCGATTTGAGAACGGTGCTCTCCCCGGCCCGGGCCCGCGCGGCCGCCCGGCGGACCGCCGCCCGGCGGGTGCCGGTATATCTCGACGGGAGCCGGTCCCGCCAGACGTGAGGGGGTTCAACCGTGTGGTCGTCCACCGAGATGATCTTCGGGAAGGTCTCCATGGTTCTTA
>NZ_JBFBGN010000197.1:0-9493 GCF_040684675.1 Streptomyces sp. NPDC089915
CGGCGGGCGGCTCGAGGCGTGCCCGAGTGCGGGTCAGCCCTGGCGGGCCAGGTCCGCCGCGCCGACCAGGCCGGCCTTGCCGCCGAGCTGTGCGGCGAGCACCTGGGCGTGCGGCCGCCAGGCGCCGCCGACCAGCCAGCGCTTGAAGGACTTGCGGATGGGGTCGAGGACGAGGTCGCCCTCGTCGGAGACGCCGCCGCCGACGATGAACGCCGACGGGTCGAAGAGGGAGGCCAGGTCGGCCAGGCCCGCGCCGGCCCAGCGGGCGAGTTCGCGGAAGGCGTCGACGGCGACCAGGTCGCCGGCCCGCGCGGCCTCGCTGATGTGCTTGCCCTCGATGCCGTCGGGGGTCCCGTCGCCGAGCGAGAGGAGGAACGCCGCGTTCTCGGGGGTGGCGTTGGCGCGCTGCTTGGCGTAGCGGACGAGCGCGCGGCCGGAGGCGTACTGCTCCCAGCAGCCCTGGCTGCCGCAGCCGCACAGCAGGCCGTCGGGGACGACGCGGATGTGCCCGAACTCGGCGGCGACGCCGAAGCGTCCGCGGCGCAGCTTGTTGCCGATGATGATGCCGCCGCCCAGGCCGGTGCCGAGCGTGATGCAGATGACGTCCTCGTGGCCCTGGCCGGCGCCGAAGCGGTATTCGCCCCAGGCGGCGCAGTTGGCGTCGTTCTCGACGACGACCGGCAGGCCGATGCGCTGCTCGACCTTGTCCTTGAGCGGTTCGTGGCGCCAGTTGATGTTCGGCGCGAAGAGGACCGTCGCGCGCTTGTCGTCGACGTATCCGGCGGCGCCGATGCCGACGGCTTCGATGGTGTGGTTGCTGCTGACCTCGGACACGGCGGCGCAGATCGCCTCCGTCACTCCGTCCGCGGTCGGCGGGGTGGGCACCTTGTACGTCTCAAGGATGGTGCCCTCTTCGTCGACCACGCCGGCCGCGATCTTGGTGCCGCCGATGTCGACGCCGATGGTGAGTCCCATTAGTCCCTCGGTTTCCGGTCAAGCCCCGCCACGGCCCACCGTACCCGAGCCCGGCGGAGTCTCAGTCGAGATCGATCCGCTGGGCCGGGCCCTCGTCGGGGCCGTGGTCGCGGCCGTCCTCGTCTTCGGCGTGCTTGCGGGGGGCGGGGGGCTCGTCGCGGACCCAGCGGCGTTCGTGGCCTTCGACGGCCGAGCGGTAGGCGGCGAGCAGCTCGGTCCCGGCGGCCGCGAGGTGGCCGAAGACCTCCGGGTTGCGCTCGATGACGGGTTTGGCGGCGGTCTTGGCCTGGTTGACGAACTGGCGTACGGCGCCCTGGGCGGCTGCGGCGAGCTCCGGGTTGTTGAGGGCGGAGACCTTGTCGGCGACGGCCCCGAAGAGCTTGAAGAGCTCTTCGGCGGCGGTGCCGGTTCCGGTGGCGCCCGCCCCGGTGCCCTGCTCGCGCTCGGCCCGGCGGCGCTCCCGTTCGGCGGCGAGGTCCTCGGCGCAGGCCTTCGCCCAGGCGTCGTCGTCGGTGGGGCGGTCGGTGGCCTCGCTCATGGCGGACTCTCCTGAGGCGGCTGCGGTAGGGGCTACCTCCGACGTTACCCGAACGGGGGTACGCCGTTCCGTACGCGTCTCAGCGCGCGCGGGGCCACAGCTGCGGGTCGGGGGTGAAGCGGACGCGGAGCACCCCGTCGGTGAGGGCGGCGCCGGAGACGGTGCAGCGGCGCAGGGCGGAGGGGAGGGAAACGGTCCTGCGGTGGGGGCCGACGGCGAGGAGCAGCTCGTCGCCGCGCCGGATGAGGTCGAGCTCGCTCTTGTGGGCGCGGGGCAGCGGGACCGCCCAGACCAACACCCCGTCCTCGGCGAGCCGGTCCTCGACGGGCCAGCCGGGGCGTGCCGCGGGGGCGGGGGCGAGGCGGGGGGCGAGTCCTTCGGCGCCGGCGAGCTCGCCGGGGTGCTCGGGGTCGCGGCCGAGGTGCGCGAGCGGGACGACGGGCCGGTCCCGTTCCCATCGCGCGAGGTGCTCCGCCTGCCGGGCGGCGAGCCCGGCGAGCCAGGGGTCGGCGGAGTCCCGGGGGACGAGGCGGTTGGCGACCAGGTCGTGGACGGGCACCTCGTAGAGGGCGAGGCCGAGCGTGGCGGAGCGCAGGGCGGCGTCGGCGGCGGGTCCCGGTTCGGCGACGAGGCGGACCCGGGTGGTGGGGGCCTCGACGACGGCCTGGACGGCGGCGAGCTCCTCGTCCCAGCGGGCGGCGGTCTCGTAGAGCCACCGGGCGGGCATGGGGACCCCGGCGAGCTGGGCCAGTACGGGGCGCAGGGCACGGGCAGCCTGGCGCTCGGCGGGCAGCAGGCGGGCGAGGTAGCGGCGCAGCTGGGCGGGGAGGGCGAGGGTGGTCAGGGCCTGGTGCAGCGGGGGCATGTCCACGACGACGAGGTCGGTGGCGGGTGCGGTGGCGGCGCGGCGCAGGCCGCGCAGGAGGGCGAACTGTTCGGCGCCGGGGAGTTCGGTGAGTTCCTCGGCGCCGAGGGGGGTGCCGCCGAGCATGCCGAGGAGGGTGGCGCCGCGTTCCTGGAGGGCGGCGAGTTCGGTGCGGAACTCCTCGCCGGAGTCGATGCGGGTGACGCGGAGGCCGTCGGGGGCGGGGGTGCCGGCCGCCGCCCAGGGGTCCTCGGCGCAGAGCAGGAGCACGCGCTGCCCGGCGCGGGCCGCGGCGGCTGCGGTGGCGGCGGCCACGGTGGTGCGGCCTGACCCTCCGGGGCCGGTGATCAGCAGGGTGTGCGGCATGGGGGTGCTCCGGGGTGTAGATCGTCCTGCCCGAACGCTACGCCCGCGCCGACCCGGACCCGGGCCGGGGTCCCGCTGCACGGAGCCGTCTCCCCGCCCCGCCCTTTCTCCGTTTCCCGGGGCTCCGCCCCGGGCCCCGCGCCTCGAACTCCCCCGGCTACCGCTGGGAGGTGACCCCCTGGCGGGGCTGACATGGCCCCGCCGGCGTCGGGCGTTCAGGCCGATTCGACCCGCTTCTTCAGGCCCGCCAGGGCGCGGTCGATGATGACCTTCTCCGCCTTGCGCTTGATCATGCCGAGCATCGGGATCTTGACGTCGACGGTCAGCTGGTAGGTGACCTCCGTGCGCCGGCCGCCGTCCAGCGGGGCGAGGCGGTAGGAGCCGTCCAGCTGGCGGAGCATCTGGGACTTGTGGAGGGTCCAGCTGACCTCGTCCTGGCCCTTCCAGCTGTAGGCCAGGGTGTGGTCGTCCTTGATCGCGCCCGCGTCCAGCAGCAGGCGGACCTTCTCGGCGCGGCCGTCGGCGTCGGTGGACAGCACCTCGGCCTCCTTCACCTCGCCGGTCCACTCGGGGTAGCGGGCGAAGTCGGCGATCACGGCCATGACCTCGGCCGGCGCGGCCTCGATCGTGATGCTCGAGCTGGTGTGTTCCGCCATCGCGGTCGCTCCTCCGGGGAGTATTCGGCAAGTGTGCGGGGGCCTCCGGCCGCCGCGTGAAGGCTACCGCGCGTCAGCGCCCCGCCACTCCGGGGCCCCGCTGCACGGGTGGCGGGTCACCACTCCAGGGCCCACGGCCGTCCGGTCGCCGCGAAGTGGCCGACGTTCACGCACTCGGTGGACCCGATCCGCATCCGCCGGGCCAGGGGCTGGTGGACGTGTCCGAAGAGGGCGTACCGGGGGCGGGTGCGGCGGATGGCGGCGAGCAGGGCGGTGCTGCCGCGTTCGAAGCGGCGGGCGACGGTGTCGTAGCAGAGCTCGGGGACCTCCGGGGGGATGTGCGAGCAGAGCACGTCGACCTCGCCGAGGGCCTCGACCTTGGCCGCGTACTCGTCCTCGTCGACCTCGTAGGGGGTGCGCATCGGCGAGGGCAGTCCGCCGCCGACGAAGCCGAAGACGCGGCCGCCGATCTCCACGCGCTGTCCGTCGAGGACGGTGGTGCCGGGCCGGGCGTACTCGTGCCAGAGGCCGGGGACGTCGACGTTGCCGTAGGTGGCGTACGTAGGGCTGGGGAAGGCGGCGAACATCTGCGCGTACTGGCGGCGCACCGCTTCCTCGATCATCCGTTCCCTGTCGAGGCCGTCCCACAGCCGGCGGCCGAATTCGCGTGCTTCGGCGAAGCGGCGCGCGGTGCGCAGTTCGACGATCCGGTGGGCGTTCTCCACGCCGAAGAGGTCGGGGAAGATGCCGCGCGAGTGGTCGGCGTAGTCCAGGAAGAGGACCAGGTCACCGAGGCAGAGGAGGGCGTCGGCGCCGTCGCCGGCGCGGGCGAGCGCTTCGGTGTTGCCGTGGACGTCGCTGACGACGTGGACCCGTGTACGCCTCTTGCTGGCACCCATGCGGCCACCCTAGGGCCGCTGGTGCCCGGCGGGTAGAGGGGGGCTCGCAGGCGGCCGGACCTGCGGTTACTTCCGAGTCCTGGAGCGGGTCGACTACTGTCGGCAGCGCTGTGGCGGCGCTTGCGATGCACGGCGAAGTCCAGAATGTGACGCACGGAACATCTGGCCGGTTACCTCTATCCGGAACCCACTACCGGTGGGTAACGTCCGGTCGGTCCACACGGTGGCGATGGCGCCCAGAGGAGCAGCAGTCTTGCGCGAGTTCAGCCTTCCGGCCCTGTACGAGGTCCCGTCGGACGGGAACCTGACGGATCTCATCCGCCGCAACGCCGCCCAGCATCCAGACACCGCCGTCATGAGCCGCAAGGTCGGCGGGCAGTGGCGCGACGTGACCGCGACGGAGTTCCTCGCCGAGGTCCGGGCCGCCGCCAAGGGCCTGATCGCGGCGGGCATCCAGCCCGGCGACCGGGTGGCGCTGATCTCCCGTACCCGCTACGAGTGGGTCCTGTTCGACTTCGCGATCTGGAGCGCGGGCGCGGTCACCGTGCCGGTGTACGAGACCAGCTCCCCGGAGCAGATCCAGTGGATCCTCGGGGACTCCGGCGCCGTCGCGGTCATCGTGGAGAGCCCGGCGCACGGCGCGACCGTCGAGGGCCTGCGCGACCGGCTGCCGGAGCTGCGCGAGGTCTGGGAGATCGAGCAGGACGCCTTCGGCGCGCTCAAGGCCGCCGGCGCGGAGGTCCCGGACGCGGACGTGGACGCCCGCAGCTCGCTCGCGAACGCCGACGACCCGGCCACCATCGTCTACACCTCGGGCACCACCGGCCGCCCCAAGGGCTGCGTGCTGACCCACCGCAACTTCTTCGCCGAGTGCGGCAACGTCGTGGAGCGGCTGAAGCCGCTCTTCCGCACCGGCGAGTGCTCGGTCCTGCTGTTCCTCCCGGCCGCGCACGTCTTCGGCCGCCTGGTGGAGGTGGCGGCGGTCCTGGCGCCGATCCGGCTGGGCTGCGTACCGGACATCAAGAACCTCACCGACGAGCTCCAGTCCTTCCGGCCCACGCTGATCCTCGGCGTGCCGCGCGTCTTCGAGAAGGTCTACAACTCGGCGCGCGCGAAGGCTCAGGCCGACGGCAAGGGCAAGATCTTCGACGCCGCCGCCGAGACCGCGATCGCGTACAGCCGGGCGCTGGACCTGCCCTCGGGCCCGTCCTTCGGCCTGAAGCTCAAGCACAAGATCTTCTCCAAGCTGGTCTACGGCAAGCTGCACGCCGTCCTCGGCGGCCGCGGCGAGTACGCGATCTCCGGCGGTGCCCCGCTGGGCGAGCGGCTCGGCCACTTCTTCCGCGGCATCGGCTTCACCGTCCTGGAGGGCTACGGCCTGACGGAGACCTGCGCGGCCACGGCGTTCCTGCCCTGGGACAAGCAGAAGATCGGCACGGTCGGCCAGCCGCTGCCGGGCTCGGTGCTGCGCATCGCCGACGACGGCGAGGTGCTGGTGCACGGCGAGCACGTCTTCAAGGAGTACTGGAAGAACGAGGCGGCCACCGCCGAGGCGATGTCCGACGGCTGGTTCCACACCGGCGACGTCGGCACCCTCGACGAGGACGGCTACCTGCGGATCACCGGCCGCAAGAAGGAGATCATCGTCACGGCGGGCGGCAAGAACGTCGCCCCCGCCGTGATCGAGGACCGCATCCGGGCGCACGCGCTGGTCGCCGAGTGCATGGTGGTCGGCGACGGCAAGCCGTTCGTGGCGGCGCTGGTCACCATCGACGAGGAGTTCCTCGGCCGGTGGGCCGCGGAGAACGGCAAGCCGGCCGGGTCCACGGCCGCGGACCTGAGCGAGGACGCGGACCTGATGGCCGCCGTCCAGAAGGCCGTGGACGACGGCAACGCGGCGGTCTCCAAGGCGGAGTCGGTGCGGAAGTTCCGCATCCTCCCCTCCCAGTTCACGGAGGAGTCGGGCCACATCACGCCGTCGCTGAAGCTCAAGCGGAACGTGGTGGCGAAGGACTTCGCGGACGAGATCGAGGGCCTGTACCGCTCCTGACGCGGTACGCCGCCTAACGCGGGTCCTCGGCCAGGATCCGCTCCATGTTCCGCTCGGCGAGGGCCGTGATCGTCACGAACGGGTTCACGCCGAGCGAGCCGGGGACGAGCGATCCGTCGGTGACGTAGAGCCCCCGGTAGCCCTTGACCCGCCCGTAGGCGTCGGTGGCCTCGCCGAGGACGCAGCCGCCGAGCGGGTGGTAGGTGAAGTTGTCGGCGAAGGCCTTGTTCTCGCCGAACAGGTCGTAGCGGTACATGGTGAAGTTCCTGAGGTTGACCCGGTCGAAGAGGTTCTTGGCCGCCGCGACCGACGGGGCGTTCTGGTCCCGGGTCCACTGGAGCCGCGCCGAGTCGGTGGCGGCGTCGTAGGTGAAGTGGCCGCGCTCCGGGTTCTTGGTGATGGCCAGGTACATCGAGATCCAGTGCTCGATGCCCATGGGGAGCGGGGCGATCTCCGCGAAGACCGGGTTGGCGGCGTTGTCCCAGTCGTCGATGCCCAGGGCGGGCATGGTGGCCTGGTTGGCGCCGACCGTGTCCCACAGGTGGTTGGCGCGGGCGGTCATGATGTTGCCGTTGGTGCCCCAGTTCTGCCCGACCCGGTCGCTGAGCGCGGGCAGGGCGCCGGTCTCGCGGGCGCGCAGCAGGATCTCGGTGGTGCCGAGGCTGCCGGCGCCGAGGAAGAGCTGGGCGCAGCCGAGTTCGCGGACCTGGGTGACCTTGCCGGTGACGTCGCTGGTGCGGACGGTCAGGACGTAGCCGCCGGCGGGGTCCTCGCGTACGGCGACCACGCGCTGCATGGTCTCGATGGTGACGTTGCCGGTGCCGAGGGCGGCCGCGAGGTAGGTCTTGTCGACGCTCTTCTTGCCGTGGTTGTTGCCGTAGATGACCTCGCCGGCGAGCGCGGACTTGGTGGCGGTGCCGGCGGCCTCGCGCTGCATGTAGCCGAAGTCGTAGACGTTGGGCACGAAGGTGGTCTTGAGGCCGGTGTTCTGGGCGTGCTTGCGGGAGATCCGGGCGAAGCGGTACCACTCGGTGGACTCGAACCAGCCGGGGTCGACGGAGTTGACGCCGAGCATGGCGCGGGCGCGGGGGTAGTAGGTGCCGTACATCTCCTCGGCGTCGACCTGGGGCAGCACCTCGGAGAAGTAGGAGCGGCGGGGCGTGGGGGCCATGCCGCCGTTGACGAGGGATCCGCCGCCGACGCCGCGGCCGACGTAGACGGACATGTCCCCGTAGTTCACGCGGTCGAGGACGCCGGGGTAGGGGCTGATGTCGCGGTTGACGACGTCCAGCCAGAGGAAGGTGGCGAGGGGGGCCTCGGTGCGGGTGCGGAACCACATGGACCGCTGGTCGGGGGCGGAGGTGGAGGGGAAGACCTTGCCGTCGGGGCCGGGGGTGTCCCAGAGCCGCCCCATCTCCAGGATGACGGTACGGACGCCGGCCTGCCCGAGTCTGAGCGCGGCCACGGCGGATCCGTAGCCGGATCCGACGACGACGGCGGGGGCGTAGCGGGCGGCGGGCGGGGCCTCGGCGGCGGTGGCGGTGGTGAGTCCGATGCGGGTGAGGCCGAGGGCCGCGGCGGTCCGGAGGGCAGTGAGGCCCAGTTGACGGCGTGTCAGGTTGGGGTTCATGGGCGCATGATGAGCGGATTCCGCTGAAGCGGCCATAACGCGGGGTGCCACGTATCTGAGTGACAGTCAGCCGTGGCTCCGCGCTGCGCGGGCGGAGGTCCCCTACCCGCCCTTCGCCCGTTCCCCGGGGCTCCGCCCCGGACCCCGCGCCTCAATCTCCCCCAGCTACCGCTGGGAGGTGCCCCCTGGCGGGGCTGGATTTCGCGCAGCGGCACCCGCGCCCCCGGCCCGGCTACAGCAGCTCGCGCAGGCGTTCCGCCAGGAGGTCCCAGCGCCACTTCTGCTCGACCCACGCCCGGCCCGCCGCGCCCATGCGGGCCCTCAGGGCCGGGTCCTGGAGGAGCGGGACGATGCGGTCGGCGGCGGCGGCCGGGTCGCCGCCCCGCACCACCCACCCCGTCTCGCCGTCGAGCACCGCGTCCGGCGCCCCGCCCGAGTCCCCCGCGACCACCGGCAGACCGGTCGCCGAGGCCTCCAGGTAGACGATGCCGAGGCCCTCCACGTCCAGCCCGCCCCGCCGGGTCCGGCACGGCATCGCGAAGACGTCGCCCGCCCCGTAGTGAGCCGGCAGCTCGGACCACGGGACGGCGCCCGTGAAGACCACCGAGTCCTCGACCCCCTTCGCGGCGGCCAGCGCGCGCAGGGGCGCCTCGTACGGGCCGCCGCCCACGATCAGCAGCACCGTGCCCGGCACCCGCGCCAGGATCTCCGGCATCGCCTCGATCAGCGTGTCCTGCCCCTTGCGCGGCACCAGCCGCGAGACGCAGACGACCACCGGCCGGTCGCTGAGCCCCAGCCGGGCCCGGACCGCGTCGCCGCCCGAACCGGGGTGGAAGGTCTTCTCGTCGACCCCCGGCGGGAGTTGGACCATCCGCGCCGCCGCCCGGTCCGTCACCGCCGAGGCGATCCGCGAGCGCGTGTACTCGCCGAGGTAGGTGAGCGTGTCCGTGCCCTCGCCGATCCGCCGCAGCAGCTGCCGGGCGGCCGGCAGCTGTGCCCAGCCCGCCTCGTGCCCGTGGGTGGTGGCGACCAGCCGCCGGGCGCCCGCACGGCGCAGCGCCGGGCCCATCAGGCCGAGCGGGGCGGCCGCCCCGAACCACACCGACTCGCAGCCGTGTTCGCGCAGCAGGGACACCGCCCGCCGGGTCACGCGGGGCGTCGGCAGCAGCATCGTCGTGCGGTCGCGGACCACGGTGAAGGGCTGCTCGGCGTCGAAGGCGGCGGTGGCCTCGCGGCCCTCCGCGCCGTGCTTCCAGGTGGAGGCGTAGACGACGACCCGCTCGGGGTCCAGCCGCAGCGCCATGTTGTGCAGGAAGGCCTGGATGCCGCCCGGGCGCGGCGGGAAGTCGTTGGTCACGATCAGCGTCTTGTGCATCCCCGCCAACGTACCGGACGGGAGGCCCGGCCCGGCTCCTAGGACCTGTCGTCAAACTCCCGTCTGCCCCGCGACGCCTGGCACGCGCTCTCGCCGCACCGGGCGAAAGCCAAGTACGTCCAGTACGCGGGCTTCCGCC
>NZ_JBFBGN010000198.1:0-9372 GCF_040684675.1 Streptomyces sp. NPDC089915
GCGACTGCTCCTGCGTCTGGTTCAGCTGGAGCACCTTCGACAGCAGGACCGGCCCGAACGCGGTCACGCTCGCCCGGACGGGGATCCCCGGGCCGATCCCGCCGAGCGAGTAGAACTCGGCCGGGCAGGCGGTGGGCTCCCACTCCTGGGCGACCTCCGCCGCCCGTTCCGCCGTCTTCCCGCCCGGCACGCCCGGGGCGGAGATTCCCGAGACGTCGCCCTTCACGTCGGCGAGGAAGACCGGCACGCCGTTCGCGGAGAGCTGCTCGGCGATCAGCTGGAGGGTCTTGGTCTTACCCGTTCCGGTGGCCCCCGCGACGAGTCCGTGGCGGTTGAGCATGGACAGCGGGATGCGGATCTGCCGGGAGGGCGTGCAGGTCCCGTCCCAGAGCAGGGCCCCCAGCTCCAGCGCGGGCCCGGTGAAGGCGTACCCGGCGGCGATCGCGTCGGGCGGGTCGGTGCTCTGGCTCATGCGTCACTCCCGGAATAGCCCTGTGTGCCACTTTTGCACCGCTGGAGCGAGGCTGCGCCCGGAGGCACCGGCCCGGTAGGCTTTCCGTGTGATCTTCAAGCGCATCGGAAGCGGACGGCCGTACCCCGACCACGGCAGGGAAACCACCCGGCAGTGGGCGGACGTCGCCCCGCGCCCGGTCCGGCTGGACCAGCTCGTGACGACCAAGGGGCAGCTGGACCTGGAGACGCTGCTCGCCGAGGACTCCACGTTCTACGGCGACCTCTTCGCGCACGTCGTGAAGTGGCAGGGCGACCTCTACCTGGAGGACGGGCTGCACCGCGCCGTGCGCGCGGCCCTGCAGCAGCGGCAGGTCCTGCACGCGCGCGTCCTCGAAATGGACTGACCAGCGGCGGACTGACCAGGGGCGGACGGGCGCCGGTTGCGCCTTTCGGGTCTGCCTTACCCGATCAACAGATCATTTAGTAGGCATCGTTCCGGTACGGCACTACGCTGCGCCCATGAGCATGCTCACTCCCCCCGGCATGGGCGGAAAGTACCGCGTCACGGGGACCGCCTACCCCCGTATGAGCCGGCCCCGGCGACGCCGGAAGATCGTGTTCGCCCTGCTCGGCTCGGTCCTCGCACTGGCCCTGCTCGGCTACGGGGCGCTGCAGCTCATCGACGTGTTCGGCGGCGGCGCCAAGAGCGCCGCGGCCGCCGCGGAGGACTGCCCGACCGCGCCCGCCACGCCGGCCAAGGCCGCCGCCCCCGGCCCGGCCGCCGCCTCCGCCACGCCCGCGGTCGCCCTGCCGCAGCCCGGCCAGATCACCGTCAACGTCTACAACGCGACCCCGCGCGCGGGCCTCGCCAAGGCCGTCGGCGACGAGCTGAAGAAGCGCGGCTTCGCCATCGGCCACGTCGGCAACGCCCCCGCCGACTTCGACAAGAAGGTCCCCGGCCCCGGGATACTGCTCGGCTCCCCGCGCACCGACAAGGCGGCCTACTCCGTCCTCGGCACCCAGCTCGCCGGCGTGACCCAGCAGACCGACACCCGCGAGGGCGCGGACATCGACCTGATCCTGGGCGACTCCTTCAAGGAGCTGAACACGAAGGAGGACGCGGACAAGGCGCTGGCCGTCCTGGCCAACCCCGCGCCCGCGCCCTCCCCGAAGAAGTGCTGAGAGCCCGACCGCTGCGCTACTCGGCCGAGCCGTACATGCGGTCGCCCGCGTCGCCCAGGCCCGGCACGATGTAGCCGTGCTCGTTGAGCCGCTCGTCCACGGCGGCCGTCACGACCGTCACCGGCGTGCCCGCGAGCTCGCGCTCCATGACCTCGACGCCCTCGGGCGCGGCCAGCAGCACCACGGCGGTCACGTCGTCGGCGCCGCGCTTGATGAGCTCCTGGATCGCGGCGACCAGCGTGCCGCCGGTGGCCAGCATCGGGTCCACCACGTAGACCTGGCGCCCGGAGAGGTCCTCGGGCATGCGCGTCGCGTACGTGGAGGCCTCCAGGGTCTCCTCGTTGCGGACCATGCCCAGGAAGCCCACCTCGGCGGTCGGCAGCAGCCGGACCATGCCGTCCAGCATGCCGAGGCCGGCGCGCAGGATCGGGACGACCAGCGGGCGCGGGTACGACAGCTTGACGCCGGTGGTGGGGCCGACCGGGGTCACGATGTCGGACTGCTCGGTGCGCACGTCGCGGGTGGCCTCGTACGCGAGGAGCGTCACCAGCTCGTCGGCGAGCCGACGGAAGGTGGGGGAGTCGGTGCGCTTGTCGCGCAGCGTGGTGAGTTTGTGCGCCACCAAGGGGTGATCGACGACCTGCAAACGCACAACATCCTCCAAGACTCAGCCGGGCTTCGACCTGCGATCAGCGACCTGCGACCCTGCTACCTGCGGTGAAACGGCCGCCTGTGCGCGACCTGCTGCCAAAAGGCTACGCGGTGGAAGGGGCGCGGCGCGTCCCGCGGGCGCCCCCGGCCCCTCCGGATGCGGGCCGCCGCCCCGCCCGGCACCCTGGACGGATGAGCGAAGGCCCCCTGGGCGGCGGACTGGTGATCGCCGCCGTCGACGGTTCCGACCACAGCCTGCGGGCCCTGGAATGGGCCCGGCTGGCCGCCCTGCGCCACGGCACGGGCCTGATGGTCGCCCACGTCCTGCCCGAGGCCTCCCAGCTGTACGCGGGCCGCCGCTCGGCCCTGCACGACCCGAACGAGCCCGAGGAGTACGCCGACCCCGTCGGCGACCGGGTGCGCGCCCTGCTGGAGTCGGGCCCACAGCTTCCCGCGGAGGTCCGCTACGAGGCCCTGGAGGGCTCCGTGCCCGAGGCGCTGCGGGCCGTCAGCACCGAGCGGGAGCCCCTGATGCTGGTGATGGGCTCCCGGGGACGCGGCGGGTTCGCCGCCCTGCTGCTCGGGTCCAGCAGCAGGGCCGTGGCCACCACCGCGAGCTGCCCGGTGGTGGTGGTCCCGCACGAGGGGCGGGCGGTGGAGGACCCCGAGGGGGCTTCGGCCGGGCGGGTGGTGCTGGGGCTGCACGCCGCCGAGACGCCCGAGGACGTCCTGTCCTTCGCGTTCGCGGAAGCCGCCGCCCGGGGGACCACCGTCCAGGTGGTGTCGGCGTACGCGCTGCCGCCCGGGCCGATGGCGGTGATCGACAGCCCCTTCGCGGTGATCCCGCCCGAGGCGCTCGCCGACGGCCCGGACGGGGTGCCGGCCGAACGGGAGATGCTGCGGGCCCAGACGGAGCGGCTGGCCCCGCTGCGGGCCCGCCACCCGGACGTGCCGGTCGAGCAGGCCGCCGTGCCCGGGGACCCGGCGGGACGGCTGGTGGAGGCGTCCCGGTCGGCCGCGCTGGTCGTGGTGGGCCGCCACCATCCGCGCCGGCGGTCCCTGCTGATCGGGTCGGTGGCGCACGCCGTCCTCCAGCACGCGCACGGCCCGGTGGCGGTCGTACCGGCGCTGCACGACGACGAGCCGGCCTGAGGACCGGCCGGCCTGAGGACCAGCCGGCCTGAGGACGAGCAGGCCTGAGACGAGCAGGCCTGAGCCACCGCGCGTGACCTGACCCTTCAGCCGGCCCTCGCCCTGACCTGGGCCGATCCGGAAGAGGGTGGCATCAAACGCGCCGACGGGGGGAAGGTGGGAGCCGGGGGGTCTGCTTCGCGCCGGCGGAGGAGGACGACCGGACCAGCCGGGGTGGTGGCCGATGCCCAAGACGAAGCCCGAGAACGACGGCAAGGGGAGCGAGGCGGACCAGCCGCCGGAGACGGCGGCGCAGCGCAGGGCGCGGCGCGCCCAGTTCCTGCGCGACCTGATGGAGGCCCGGGCGCTGCGCGACCGGGTGCAGCCCCGCCGCGCCCGCGCGGCCCGCATGCGCCAGCAGATGCGGATGCGTACCTTCCGTTGGTGACGGGCACGATGCCCACGGCAGCCTCCGGCCCCCGACCGGACCTCCGCCCGGCGCCGCGACACGGCCGCCGCGCGGAAGACCTCTCGCAAAGCCGCTGTTTCTGCCACGATGCCGATTGGGCGGGGTGCGAACAGCTTGTGTCAGGACCGTTCACACCCCAACCTCCGGCCGGGGGGACCTCCATCCGGCACGCCTATGACCAGTGGGAGAGTCACGGTGTATTTCGCCGCACTGCTCGCGCGCACCGAAGACGGGTGGGAAGCGAGCGACCTGGAACTCGACGACGTCGAGTCCCTCAGTGATCTGATCGATCTCGCACGTTCCGCCGCTGTCGACGACGACACGGTGGTCGCCCTCATCGAGCAGGAGGACGCCTGGTTCGGCGTCGTCCGCGTGGACGGAGAGGAGGACCCCCGGTACTTCGTGTCGAACGCCTCCGCCGCCGACCGGAGCTCCTACGGATCGATGCTGACCAAGGAGCTGCTGGGCGGCCTCGACGAGGACGACGAACTCGACGAACTGGACCTGGACGGCACCGAGGACGGGGAGGACGAGCCCGTCGCCGCCTACGAGGACGAGGACGAGGAGGCGGACGAGCGACCGGGATCCGGCTCCGAGCCGGTGACGGCCGGACCGCTCGGCGACCCCCGGCTGCTGGACGACCTCGGCGTCGGCCACAAGGAGCTGATGACCCTCGACGGGGACGCCCTCACCGAGATCGCCGACGCCCTCGGCGCCACCGAGGTGCTGGAGGCCGTCCGCTAGTGACCGCAGCGCACCACCTCACGCACGACGCGCAGGACACGCAGGACACGCACGGCATGCACGACACGCACGGCATGCACACCGCGCACGGCGCCGGAGACCCCGTACGGGATCCCTGGCGGGAGCCCATGCGCCTGGCCCTGCGGGAGGCGGCCCTGGCCGTGCCGGCCGGTGACGTACCGGTCGGGGCCGTCCTCCTGGGACCGGACGGGGCCGTCCTCGCCACCGGGCACAACGAACGGGAGGCCGTCGGAGATCCCACGGCGCACGCCGAGGTGCTGGCGCTGCGCCGGGGGGCCGCCCGGCTCGGCGAATGGCGGCTCACGGGGTGCACCCTCGTGGTCACCCTGGAGCCGTGCGTGATGTGCGCGGGCGCGCTCGTCCAGTCCCGGGTGGCCCGGGTCGTCTACGGCGCGGCGGACGAGAAGGCGGGAGCCGCGGGGTCGCTGTGGGACCTCGTGCGCGACCGCAGGCTCAACCACCGGCCGGAGGTGATCCGGGGAGTGCTGGAGGAGGAGTGCTCCCGGCAGCTGACCGAGTTCTTCCGGGAGCGGTGAGCAGGGCCACTCGGCCGGAAGTTGCGAAGCACTCCCCACCATCGGCTAGGATCTCTCTCGGTGGTGTGTCCGAGTGGCCGAAGGAGCTCGCCTCGAAAGCGAGTATGGGGCAACCCATCGGGGGTTCAAATCCCTCCACCACCGCTCTGAAAACGAGAGCCCCGGTTCGTACGAACCGGGGCTCTCGTGCGTGCCCGCCGTGACCGGGCGTCCCCTCGGCCGTTGGACACGGTATGACCAAGACCCAGCGTCTCCTCGCCGCCTTCGCCCTCGCGGGGGCCGCCGCGGGCCTCGCCGCGCCCGCCGCCTCCGCCGCGCCGCCCGCCCCGCTCACCCTCCCGGACCTGCCGACGGCGGCCCCGGGCATGCCCGCGGGCGCCACGCCGGCCTCGGTCCAGGACATCGGGGCGAAGGTGGGCGAGGGGGCCAACCAGCTGAACCAGCTGATGACGCTGCCCGACCAGCTCCAGCCCGCGATCGCCCCCGTGGCGCCCCTGGTGGACCTGCTCGGGGCCGTCCAGTAGGAGGCCCGCGGCGCCCCGGAACGCGAAGAAGGCCCCGACCGGAGCCGGGGCCTTCCACGTGGGCGGGGGAAGTGACGTCGGGGGGACAAAGCCACTTCCCCCGGTGAGGACGGAACCCGCCAGCCCGAGCCGCAGTCAGGGGGGAAGCTTGCGGCTCGGACCCCGCAGTGAGGTCCTGTCCCTCACCCACCGGTTTCCTGCCAGAACCGGTGGGCTCGTGTTCAATCCTGCGCCTCCCACGACCGGACACCCAGCGGCAAAGGGCCCGTACGACAGGGTCATTGGTCCTTAAAGGACAGATGAGTGTCCGAACCTGACCGGTTAGACTCACCCGACTTCGCAGTACCGGTTGGGGAGGCCGACACCGCTCATGGACACCAAGAAGCTCATCACGGGCGCCCTCACGGTGTTCGTCCTCTTCGTGATCATCACCCAGCCCAAGCGGGCGGCCGAGATGGTCGGAATAGGCTTCCAGGGCATATCGGATGCCGCCTCGGGCATCGGCGAGTTCATCACCGAACTGGTGACCTGAGCCCGTACGCTGAAGCGATTTCCGGACATCCAGGCCCCTCACTCCGCGGGTGGGGGGCCTTTCGCGTTCACCTTTCACGTTCACGGCGGTAAAAAGAATACCCATAAATGCCCAACTTGCCCTCAACACGGCTATATACGGTGCTTGCACACAGTGCACATCTCTTGTGATGCTATGACCGCTTTTGACGTTATGAGACGGATGAGTTGACCGAAGGGGTGGCGTGACCGTGCCGGCCAGTACTGCGCCTCAGGTGCCTCCCCAGCAAGAAGCCCGACAGGAACCCAGGCAGGACGCCCGGCAGGAGCCGCGGCAGGAGCCCCGCCAGGACGCGCGCCCGGAGCCCTCGCCGGAGCCGCCCGCCGACTCCCGGGAGCCCGAGGCGCCGCCCGCGAGACCGCAGGGCCGGGGCGCCGACACCCGGGCCCTGACCCAGGTGCTCTTCGGCCAGCTGAAGGGCCTGCAGCCGGGCACCAGCGAGCACAACCGGGTGCGCGGGGCCCTGATCGAGGCCAACCTCCCGCTGGTGCGTTACGCGGCCGCCCGCTTCCGCAGCCGCAACGAGCCGATGGAGGACGTGGTCCAGGTCGGCACCATCGGGCTGATCAACGCGATCGACCGCTTCGACCCGGAGCGCGGGGTCCAGTTCCCCACCTTCGCGATGCCGACGGTGGTGGGCGAGATCAAGCGGTACTTCCGCGACAACGTCCGCACCGTCCACGTCCCGCGCCGCCTCCACGAGCTGTGGGTGCAGGTCAACGCCGCCACCGAGGACCTCACCACCCTCCACGGCCGCACCCCCACCACCCCCGAGATCGCCGAGCGGCTGCGGATCAGCGAGGACGAGGTGCTCTCCTGCATCGAGGCCGGCCGCAGCTACCACGCGACCTCCCTGGAGGCCGCCCAGGAGGGCGACGGGATGCCCGGGCTGCTCGACCGGCTCGGCTACGAGGACCCCGAGCTGGCCGGCGTCGAGCACCGCGACCTCGTCCGCCACCTGCTCGTACAGCTGCCCGAACGGGAGCAGCGGATCCTGCTGCTGCGCTACTACAACAACCTGACGCAGTCGCAGATCAGCGCCGAGCTCGGGGTCTCCCAGATGCACGTCTCGCGGCTGCTCGCGCGGAGCTTCGCCCGTCTGAGATCCGCAAACAGGATCGAGGCTTAACCCCCTCGGGTGGAGCCCGGCCCGCGATTCCCTACAGAACCGGCTCATTCCGCTCGGTCGGCCGTCTGTCGCTGGAGATACTTGTCGACATGACGCTACAGCGTGTTGCCGACATGTGACATTCTGCTGGAACCGCGTTTGCCGCAGCCCCGCCTCCGGTATTCAGGTGGAGGCTGCGTTCCTCCGACGGGACGCGCCGATACGCGACCGTCCGCGACCTCAAGGGGGTGGCATGTCCGTAGACCAGGGCAGCTCCAAGGTGCTCACGCTCGTCCAGCGTGAGCTGCCGGCAGTGGCCGACCGCTCGGAAGCCATCGACACCCGCACCCTCTCCCGCTCCCTCTTCCAGCGACTCGCCACCCTGGACCCGGACAGCCCCGAACGGGCGTACGTACGCGACACCCTGATCGAGCTGAACCTCCCGCTGGTGCGTTACGCGGCGGCCCGGTTCCGCAGCCGCAACGAGCCGATGGAGGACATCGTCCAGGTCGGCACGATCGGCCTGATCAAGGCGATCGACCGGTTCGACTGCGAACGCGGGGTCGAGTTCCCGACGTTCGCGATGCCGACCGTCGTGGGCGAGATCAAACGATTCTTTCGGGACACCTCCTGGTCCGTCCGCGTCCCGCGCCGGCTCCAGGAGCTGCGCCTCGCGCTGACGAAGGCCAGCGACGAACTCGCCCAGCGCCTCGACCGGTCCCCGACCGTGCCGGAGCTGGCGGCGGTCCTCGGGGTCACCGAGGAGGAGGTCGTCGACGGGCTCGCCGTGGGCAACGCCTACACCGCCTCCTCGCTCGACTCCCCCTCCCCGGAGGACGAGGGCGGCGAGGGCTCCCTCGCGGACCGGCTCGGGTACGAGGACACCGCGCTCGAAGGCGTCGAGTACCGCGAGTCGCTCAAGCCGCTGCTGGCCAAACTCCCGCCCAGGGAGCGTCAGATCATCATGCTGCGCTTCTTCGCGAACATGACCCAGTCGCAGATCGGCGAGGAGGTCGGCATCTCCCAGATGCACGTCTCCCGGCTGCTGACGCGGACGCTGGCGCAGCTGCGCACGGGCCTGATCGGGGAGTAGGACCCCGAGCCACGGCCCCGCGCGGGGTTCACATTTGACATGGCGTCAGGAACACTGGCGCGATGCGAACGGGATCCCGCGCGGCGCGCCTCCTCGCCCCCCTCGCCCTGTGCTGCACGGCGGCCGCCGCCCTCACCGGCTGCGGCGGCCCGGCCCGTGACGGCTACGCCGCCGTGGGCGCCGCGGCCCCCGGGCCCGAGCGGGGCGCGGGGCAGAACGTACCTCCGCAGGGGCAGGTCGAGTTCCAGCCGATCGCGTCGGCGGGCTCGGCCCCTTCGGCGAGCGCGTCCACCGTTACGACGCCCGGCGCGCCGGGGTCACAGCCCGGCGGGAGCTCCGCCCAGGGCGGAGCGACGCCCACCGCCCAGGGCGGCTCCGCCCCCGCACCCGGCACCCCGCCGGCCCCGGGCACCCCACCGACCACCCCCGGCGCCGGGGGCGCGGGCGGGGGCGGGGGCACTCCGGGGGGCACGGGGAGCGCGGGCGGGACGGGCGGCGCTGGCGGCTCGGGGACCTCGGGCGGCGCGGGGGGCACAGGCGGCACAGGGACCTCGGGCGGCACAGGCGGCTCTGGCGGCACAGGCGGCTCGGGAAGCGCAGGCGGCTCCGGCGGCACCACGCCCCCGCCCGCCACACCGGCACGCCTCACGCTGAGCACCCCGGTCCGCGCGGCGGCGTCCGACCGCTGGTGCGAGCGCGTCACGGTGGGCTTCACCAACACCGGCGGCAGCCCGGCCCGTTCGGGCACGGTCACCTTCGCCACGCACGTCATCGGCGCCCTCGGCGTCGACTGGGCCACCCTCACCACGGCCCAGCCGCTGCCCGCCCCCATCGCGGGCGGGAGCTCCAGGACGCAGACCTACACGGTCTGCGTGGAGGCCTGGCGGGT
>NZ_JBFBGN010000199.1:0-9327 GCF_040684675.1 Streptomyces sp. NPDC089915
GGGGGCGGGGGGGGAGCCCCCGGTTTCGGCACGGGGGGGGGTGGGGGAGGAGCCCCGCGCAGCGGCAGCCGCGGGCCCGGCGGAGCCCAGCGCCCGCTCCAGGCGGCCGGCCTCCGCCCGCCAGCGGGACGCGTACGCGTCACCCCCGCGACGGGCCCGCCGCCAGGCGGCGGCCAGGTCGTCCCCGTATTCGCGCGGCGGCTCCTCGCTCAGCAGCGCCACCACCTCCGCCGCCCGCCGCGCGCCCAGCGCCCCCGCACCGTCCAGCAGCGCCCGCGCCAGCCGGGGGTGCAGCCCCAGCCGGGCCATCCGCAGCCCCCGCGCGGTCGGCCGGCCGGCCGCGTCCACCGCGCCCACGGCCGACAGCACCTCCCGCGCCGCGGCCATCGCCCCGGCCGGCGGCGGATCCAGCAGCGCCAGCCCCGACGCGTCGGGATCGCCCCAGCAGGCGGCCTGGAGCGCGAACTGCGCCAGGTCCGCGATCCGGATCTCGGGGGAGGGGAAGGCCGGCAGCCGCCCGTCCTCCGCCTCCGCCCAGCACCGGTACACCGCGCCCGGCGCCTCCCGCCCGGCCCGCCCCGCCCGCTGGCGGCCCGCCGCGCGCGACGCCCGTACGGTCGCCAGCGCGCCCAGCCCCCGCGCGTGGTCCACGCGCGGCTCACGGGCCAGCCCCGAGTCCACGACCACCCGTACGCCCGGCACCGTCAGGCTCGACTCCGCGACCGCCGTCGCGAGGATCACCCGCCGGTGCTCCGAGGCGGCCAGCGCCGCGTCCTGCACCGCGGCCGGAGCGCGGCCGTGGACCTGGAGCACCTCCGCGTCCACCCCGGCCAGCAGCCCGGCCACCCGGGCGATCTCGCCCACGCCGGGCAGGAAGCACAGCACGTCGCCGGAACGTTCCGCCAGGGCCCGCCGGACCACCGCCGCCACGTGCGCCAGCTGCGCCGGATCCACCCGCATCCCGTGCGGCGGCCGCACCGGCCGGGCCGGCGGCGCCCACACCGTCTCCACCGGGTACGCGACCCCGGCCGCCTCCACCACCGGCGCGTCCCCCAGCAGCCGCGACCAGCCCGCCGCGTCCGTGGTCGCCGAGGCCGCGACCAGCCGCAGCTCCGGCCGCAGGGCCTCGCGCACGTCCAGCAGGAAGGCGGCGACGGTGTCGGCGTCCAGGTGCCGCTCGTGGCACTCGTCCAGGACCACCACGTCCACTCCGGCCAGCTCCTGGTCGCGCTGGAGCCGCTGGAGCAGCACCCCGGTGGTCACCACCTCCACGACGGTGTCCCGGCCCATGACGCGCTCCCCGCGCACCGTGAACCCCACCGAGCCCCCGACGGCCTCGCCCAGCAGCCAGGCCATCCGCCGGGCCGCCGCGCGGGCGGCGATCCGCCGGGGCTCGGCGACCACCACCCGCCGCCGCGGGCCCCCGCCGGCCAGCCCGGCCAGCACCAGCGGGACCAGCGTGGTCTTGCCGGTGCCCGGCGGGGCGCACAGCACGGCTGTGCCGTGGCCGTCCAGCGCCGCCAGCAGGGCGGGCACGGCCTCGCGTACGGGGAGGGAGTCGAGGGCGGACCGGCGGCTCAAGGGCTCAGTCCCTCTCGCACACGAAGATCGCCGTGCCCGGGATCAGGTTGCCGCGCAGCGGGGACCAGCCGCCCCACTCCTGGGCGTTCCACCGCGGCCACTCCGGTTCCACCAGGTCCAGCAGCCGGAAGCCGCCCGCGACCACGTCCCGGACCCGGTCGCCGAGGGTGCGGTGGTGCTCCACGTACACGGCGCGGCCCTCCTCGTCCTGCTCCACGTACGGGGTCCGGTCGAAGTAGGAGGCGGACACGGACAGCCCCTCGGGGCCGGGCTCGTCGGGGAAGGCCCAGCGGACGGGGTGGGTGACGGAGAAGACCCAGCGGCCGCCGGGGCGCAGCACGCGGTGCACCTCGCGCATGACGTTGACCGGGTCGGAGACGAAGGGGACCGCCCCGTACGCGGAGCAGGCGAGGTCGAAGGAGCCGTCGCGGAAGGGCAGCCGGCCGGCGTCGGCCTCGACCAGGGGCACCTCACCGCCGATCCGCAGGGCGTGCTGGAGCTGGCGGTGCGAGAGGTCCAGGGCCACCGGGCGGGCCCCCCGGGCGGCGAGCCAGCGCGAGCACTGGGCGGCGCCGGCGCCGATCTCCAGGACGTCCTTGCCCTTGAGGGAGGAGGCGGGGCCCAGCAGCGCGGCCTCCTCCTCGTCGAGGCCCTCGGGCCCCCAGACGAAGCGGTCGTCGCCGAGGAAGGCGCCGTGCTCGCTCTGGTACTCGTCGGCGTTGCGGTCCCACCAGCCGCGGCTGGCGCGGCTGCTCTCGGCCTCCCCGGCCTCGCGCCGGGTGGCCTCGGCGTCGTCCTCGCGGGCGTCCTCGCCGGGCGCGTCTTCGGGGGCGTAGTCCTCTTGGTTCATGGGGCCCGTCGTCGTAGTCTGCGGATGGCCGGTACGGCACCCGGACGGCTGAAAATTCGTGCGGATCGCTCATCAGGGCGTTCCCGCCCATGAATTGTGCCGGTTATGCGGTGATCCGCCCGCGGTGTGCGCCTTCGCGCATTGACCCTGTCCGGCTGCCCCCGTATGCTACAAGTTGCGCTGCGAGCCTGTGCTCCTCAGACCTAGCAGGCTGCGCTTGCATCTGTTGAATGTCCCCTCGGTTTTCGAGGCCCCTACCCCTTCGCGGGGATGGGCTTCCTTGGCTGTCCGGCTTCATCGGCAGATGCCGATAAGGGCTCCCGGCGTAGCAGTACCTACGACTTTCTGTCCGTAACCGGAGCCCTTTCCCACATGACGAGCAGCACCGAGACCACCGCCACCACCACTCCGCAGGTAGCGGTCAACGACATCGGTAACGCGGAAGCCTTCCTGGCCGCGATCGACGAGACGATCAAGTACTTCAACGACGGCGACATCGTCGACGGCGTCATCGTGAAGGTCGACCGGGACGAGGTCCTGCTCGACATCGGTTACAAGACGGAAGGCGTGATCCCGAGCCGCGAGCTCTCGATCAAGCACGACGTCGACCCGAACGAGGTCGTCAAGGTCGGCGACGAGATCGAGGCCCTGGTTCTCCAGAAGGAGGACAAGGAAGGCCGCCTGATCCTGTCCAAGAAGCGCGCTCAGTACGAGCGTGCCTGGGGCACGATCGAGAAGATCAAGGAAGAAGACGGCATCGTCACCGGTACCGTCATCGAGGTCGTCAAGGGTGGTCTCATCCTCGACATCGGCCTCCGCGGCTTCCTCCCGGCCTCTCTCGTCGAGATGCGCCGCGTCCGCGACCTCCAGCCCTACGTGGGCAAGGAGCTCGAGGCGAAGATCATCGAGCTGGACAAGAACCGCAACAACGTGGTCCTGTCCCGCCGCGCCTGGCTCGAGCAGACCCAGTCCGAGGTTCGCCAGACGTTCCTCACCACCCTGCAGAAGGGTCAGGTCCGCTCCGGCGTCGTCTCCTCGATCGTCAACTTCGGTGCGTTCGTGGACCTGGGCGGCGTCGACGGCCTCGTGCACGTCTCCGAGCTGTCCTGGAAGCACATCGACCACCCGTCCGAGGTCGTCGAGGTCGGCCAGGAGGTCACCGTCGAGGTTCTCGACGTGGACATGGACCGCGAGCGCGTCTCCCTGTCGCTGAAGGCGACGCAGGAGGACCCGTGGCAGCAGTTCGCCCGGACCCACCAGATCGGCCAGGTCGTCCCGGGTAAGGTCACCAAGCTGGTTCCGTTCGGTGCGTTCGTCCGCGTGGACGAGGGCATCGAGGGTCTGGTCCACATCTCCGAGCTGGCCGAGCGCCACGTGGAGATCCCGGAGCAGGTCGTCCAGGTCAACGACGAGATCTTCGTCAAGGTCATCGACATCGACCTCGAGCGTCGCCGGATCTCGCTGTCCCTCAAGCAGGCCAACGAGTCCTTCGGTGCCGACCCGGCGTCGGTCGAGTTCGACCCGACCCTGTACGGCATGGCCGCGTCTTACGACGACCAGGGCAACTACATCTACCCCGAGGGCTTCGACCCCGAGACCAACGACTGGCTCGAGGGCTACGAGACCCAGCGCGAGACGTGGGAGCGCCAGTACGCCGAGGCGCAGGTCCGCTTCGAGCAGCACCAGGCGCAGGTCATCAAGAGCCGCGAGGCCGACGAGGCCGCTGCCGCCGCGGGCGAGACCGCCCCGGCCGCCGGTGGCAACGCCGGTGCGGGCATCTCCGGTGGCTCCTACTCCTCCGAGGGTGCGGACGAGACCTCCGGCGCCCTGGCGTCCGACGAGGCCCTGGCCGCGCTCCGCGAGAAGCTGGCCGGCGGCCAGAGCTGATCGCAGCGCAGCGAGTGCTCCACGCTCCGGCGTGAAGTGAGCTGAACGACGAGGCCCGTCCCCTTCGGGGGGCGGGCCTCGTCGCGTTCCCCGGACCCCGCGGCGTTCCCCGGACCTCCCCGGCGAGTGTTGCGTTCCGGTGAATCCGGCCAACTGGGGAATGGCGGGGCCCCCTTGGACGTTGCCAGCAGAGAACACGGCGCGAGGGAGGAGTGGTGACGGTGCTTGATCCACAGGGTCTGTACGAATGGGACGCCAAGGGTCTGGCGGTGGCCGACCTGGCGCTGGCCCAGGACTCGGCCGGACTGGTCATGCTCTACCACTTCGAGGGGTACATCGACGCGGGCGAGACCGGCGAGCAGATCGTCGAGCGGCTCCTCGACACCCTGCCCCACCAGGTCGTGGCCCGCTTCGACGCCGACCGGCTGGTGGACTACCGGGCCCGCCGCCCGCTGCTCACCTTCCAGCGCGACCACTGGACGGAGTTCGAGGAGCCCCGCCTGGAGGTCCTCCTCGTCCAGGACGCCACCGGCGCGCCCTTCCTGCTGCTCTCCGGCCCCGAGCCGGACGTGGAGTGGGAGCGCTTCGCCGTCGCCGTCCGGCAGATCGTCGAGCGGCTCGGCGTGCGGCTCTCGGTCAACTTCCACGGCATCCCCATGGGCGTTCCGCACACCCGGCCCGTCGGCATCACCCCGCACGGCAACCGCACCGACCTCATGCCCGGGCACCGCAGCCCCTTCGACGAGGCGCAGGTCCCCGGCAGCGCGGAGTCGCTGGTCGAGTTCCGCCTCGGCCAGGCCGGGCACGACGTGCTCGGCGTCGCGGCGCACGTCCCGCACTACGTCGCCCGCTCCCCGTACCCGGACGCGGCGCTGACCGCGCTGGAGGCGATCACGGCCGCGACCGGGCTGGTCCTGCCGGCCGTCGCGCACGCCCTGCGCACCGAGGCGCACCGCACCCAGACGGAGATCGACCGCCAGATCCGCGAGGGCGACGAGGAGCTCGTCAGCCTGGTCCAGGGCCTGGAGCACCAGTACGACGCCGCCGCCGGGGCCGAGACCCGCGGCAACATGATCGCCGAACCGGCCGAGATCCCCACGGCCGATGAGATCGGCCGCGAGTTCGAGCGGTTCCTCGCGGAGCGCGAGGGCGAGGGGTAGCCCGTAACCCGTAGCCGGGGGGACGGGGTGGGGCCCGCCGGGACCGCGCGCTAGGGTGCTCGGCATGCTGAAGGTGGGCCTGACAGGCGGAATTGGTGCCGGCAAGAGCGAGGTCTCGCGGCTGCTGGCGGGGTACGGGGCGGTCGTCGTGGACGCCGACCGGATCGCACGGGAGGTCGTGGAGCCCGGCACGCCCGGCCTCGCGGCCGTGGTGGAGGCCTTCGGCCGGTCCGTGCTGACCGGTGAGGGGACGCTGGACCGGCCGAAGCTGGGGGCGGTCGTCTTCGCCGACCCCGAGAAGCTCCGCACCCTCAACGCGATCGTCCACCCGCTGGTCGGCGCCCGCTCCGCCGAGCTGGAGCGGGCGGCGGGCCCTGACGCGATCGTGGTGCACGACGTACCGCTCCTCACGGAGAACGGCCTCGCCCCGCTGTACGACCTGGTCGTCGTCGTGGACGCCGCACCGGAGACCCAGCTGACCCGGCTGACCGCACTGCGCGGGATGACGGAGGAGGAGGCCCGCGCCCGCATGGCCGCACAGGCCACCCGGGAACAGCGGCTGGCGGTGGCCACCCTGGTGATCGACAACGACGGCCCGCTGACCGCGCTGGAACCCCAGGTCCGCGACCTCTGGCAACGCCTGGCGGAGCGCGCGGCGGCCCGCGCGGAGGCGTCGCCCGCGGAGTGACGGGGCGGTCATCGGTGTGGGGTCGGGTTGGCGCGGGCCGTGCCGCCCGCACGGTTGCGCGGGGCGTTCGCGGAGTTGTGGCGGGGTGACGGGGGCGGCCTCTGGTGTCGGGCCGGCCGGGTTTGGCACGGGCCGCGCCGGCCGCGGAGTTGTGGCGGGGTGGCAGAGGCGGCCTCCGGTGCGGGGTCGGGTTGGCGCGGGCCGCGCCGCCCGCAGAGTTACGCGGGGCGTTCGCGGAGTTGCGGTGGAGTGGTGGAGGCGGCCACCGCGCGGTGTGGGCAGGCCGCTGCCGGAGTGACCGGGGCGGCGTTCACCGGGTGCGGTCGTCGGGTGACGGGGAACAACCCTGGCGCGGACGCGCGTTGACGGCGTGCGCAGAGGGAAGGAGACACATCGTGCCCGACAACACCACGCCCACACCGCCGTCCCCGCCGGAGCCCTCCGGCCCCCCGACTCCCGAGACGCACGTCATCGACTACCGGGCAGCCGAGCAGCTCCTCGCGGCCCGGGACCCGCGCGGCGCGGTCCGGCTGCTCGACTCCGTCATAGCCGCCCACCCCGAGAACACCGCGGCCCGGCTGCTGCGCGCCCGGGCCTTCTTCGCGGCGGCGCAGCTGCGGCCCGCGCAGCTGGAGTTCGAGCTGGTCCTGGAGCGCGAGCCCGACAACGCCTTCGCCCACTTCGCGCTGGCCCGCACCCACGAGCGCTCCGGCCGGCACGAGCAGGCCCGCCGGCACTTCCGGCTCGCCGCCGCCCTCGACCCGCAGCCCGAATACCTGGCGGCGGCCCGCTTCGAGGGCTGAGCCCCCGGCGGCGGCTGAGGGCTGGGCCCCACGATGGGGGCCGAGGGTTGAGCCCCCCCCGGCGGCAGCCGAGGGCCGAGCCCCCTGACGGCGGCCGAAGGCTGGGCCCCACGATGGGGGCCGAGGGTTGAGCCCCCGCGGCGGCGGCTGAGGGCTGAGCCCCCGATGGCGGCCGAGGGCTGAGCCCCCGCGGCGACGGCCGAGAGCTGAGCCCCCCGGCGGCAGCTGAGGGCTGGGCCCCCCGACGGCGGCCGAGGGCTGAGCCCCTGGCGGCGGCGGCCGGGGTCGGTGCCCCGGCCGGGTGCCGTCAGCGGTGGCGCGGGGGCTCGTACGGGGGCACGTCCGGGCCCGGCTGGTAGTGCGGGCCCTGATGGATGTGCCGGACCACGACCGCCAGGTCCACCGCGGCCAGCACCGCCAGCGCCGCGCAGGCCGCGGCCCACCCGGGCCGTCCGGCCAGTGAGAACGCGGCCGCCCCGGCGGCGGCCCACACCAGCCCCCACAGACTGAGCCAGAACCGCAGCCGCAGCGGGCTGCGGGCGGTCAGGGGTTCGTTTCCGGTACGCATGGCCATCGCCCCCTGACGGAGACCTCCCTTCCATACTCCCACCGGCCCCCTCGGGGCCCGACCCCCCACGACCCCTCCGGCCCAGCCCCCGATAGCCCCGCCGGCGTTTGAGGCGCGGGGTCCGGGGTGGAGCCCCGGGGAACGGTGGAAGGGTGGGTAGGGGAACGCCCCGCGCAGCGCCCCCGGGAACGCCCCGCGCAGCGCCAGGCACCGGGACCGGCCCGCGCAGCGCCAGCCCCCGGTGCGACCCCGGCCGGACCCTCATAAGCCCAGGTCAGCGACATTGTCAGTGCCCCCGCCTAGACTCGGCGGCATGGGCTCCGCCACGACCGGGCGGAGCCGGAGCCGGAGCTGGAGACCAGGGAGGGGGACCCGTGACCGTGCCGCCGTCGCCATGGCAGCCGCTGCTGCGCAGGGCCGCCGTGTTCCTCCCCGCCCCCGTCCCCCGCGAGGGCCGCGTGGCCTTCTGGTGCCCCGACGGGGAGCCGCTGCCCGAGGGCGCCGGCACCCCGCAGCCGCTGCGGGTGGTGCGCCCCCACGGCTCCGGCCCCGGCGTCCGCACCCGCACCGTGCCCGCCGTGACCCTGCCCGTGGCCGAGGCCCTGCCCCTGCTGGCCCGGGCGGCCCACAGCCCGGCCGCCCACCCCGCCACCCGGGCCTGGGGCACCGCTGCCGTGCAGGCACTGGTCCTCGCCGCCCGGGGCCGGCTGCTGCCCGGGCTCACCCCGGAGGGGACCGACGCCTGGCGGGCCGACCCGCTCGACGCCGACGACGTGGCGTACCTGCGTGCCGTCGCCGCCGCCCTTCCCCACGAGGGGTACGCCACCCCGCTCCCCGGGCGCCGCCCGACGGCCCTGCCGGAGCCGCAGGCCCTGGTCCGCGCCTTCCTCGACGCCGTCGCCGACACCCTGCCCCGCACCCCCGCCGCGCCCTTCGCCGCCGGGCTCCCGTTCGCCGCGGCGGAGCCGCAGCCGGTGCCCGGGATAGCGGAGTGGGCCGCGCAGGTCGCCGCCGGCGCCGACGCCGGGGTGGGGGTCTCCCTGCGGCTCGACCTGTCCGCCTTCCGGCTCTTCGACGAGGCGGAGCCGGAGGAGGTCCGCCGCGCCGGATCCGCCGTGGTCCAGGTGCACAGCCTCGCCGATCCGACCCTGGTGACGGACGCCGCGGCGCTGTGGGCCGGGGCCGCCGCGAGCGGGTTCGGGCCGCGCGCCCGGATCGACGCCGTCCTCGCCCTGCGCCGGGCCGGCCGGGTCTGGCCGCCGCTGCTGCGCCTGCTCGACCAGCCCGTGCCCGACGCCCTCGCCCTGTCCGACCCCGAGCTCGAAGACCTCCTCGGCACCGCCGCGACGCGGCTGGAGCGGGCCGGGGTCCTGGTGCACTGGCCGCGCGAGCTCGCCCGCACCCTGACCGCGACCGCCGTCGTCCGGCAGGCCGCGCCCGGCTCCGCCACCGACGGCACCGCCTTCTTCGACGCCGCCGGGCTGTTCGCGTTCTCCTGGGAGCTCGCGCTGGGCGGGGACCGGCTCACCCCCTCGGAGATGGACGCCCTCGCGCAGGCCCACCGGCCGGTGGTGCGGCTGCGCGACCAGTGGGTGCGGGTCGATCCCGAGCTCGTGTGCAAGGCGCGCAAGCGGGAGCTGGGGCTCCTGGACCCGGTGGACGCGCTGGCCACCGTCCTGACGGGGACGGCCGAGGTCGACGGGGAGCCGGTGGAGGCGGTCCCCGTGGGCGCGCTCGCGGCGCTGCGGGACCGGCTGACGGGTGAGCTCGCCCCGGTCACAGCCCCGGTG
>NZ_JBFBGN010000200.1:0-9308 GCF_040684675.1 Streptomyces sp. NPDC089915
GTCAAGGGTCGCCGAAGGCGATCGCGAAGCGACGCGACGAAGGAGCGCCCTTGACTGACCGGCCCGCCACGGAAAAACGAAGACTGCCGGGAACCCCCCAACCTTCTCTGAGACCGCCCGGGTCAAGTCCCGCCCTCCCCCGGCCCCACCCCCGACCCCCGGGAGACGCAGGTCACATCCAGGGCGTGTCACAGGTCGTCGGAGCGCGGTGTCTTGAGGGCACAACGGCAAACAGCGACTACGAAGGAACCCACCATGAGCGCTCGTCTGAACCTCTTCGCCAACCCGGTCGCCGTCAAGGCGTGGAAGCACATCATCGCGGCGAGCAAGGCGCTCGGGGAGTCGACCCTGCCGGCCGCGACGCGTGAGCTGGTGATGCTGCGGGCCAGCCAGATCAACGGCTGCGCCGGGTGCATCGACATGCACACCAAGGACGCCGCCGCCGCCGGCGAGACCGCCGTGCGCCTCAACCTCGTGGTGGCCTGGCGGGAGGCCACGGTGTTCACCGAGGCGGAGCGTGCCGCCCTGGAGCTGACCGAGGAGGCCACCCGTATCGCCGACGCCGCCGGTGGCGTCAGCGACGAGGTCTGGGGGAACGCGGCCAAGCACTTCGACGAGGACCAGCTCGCCGCCCTCGTCACCCAGATCGCCCTCATCAACGCCTTCAACCGCGGCAACGTCATCGTGCGGACGCCCGCCGGCGGTTACGAGCCCGGCCAGTACCAGCACTGACGACCGCCGCCCCGAGGGAGGAAGACGCGATGAACCTCGCACTGTGGATCGTGACCGGACTGCTCGCCGCCGCCTACCTGCTCGGCGGGGCCTACAAGGTGATCACGCCGAGGGAGAAGATAGCCGGCGCCGGCTCCAGCGGGCGGTGGGTCGAGGACTTCAGCGACGGCGGGGTGAAGGCCATCGGCGCCCTGGAGGTGCTGGCCGCGGTGGGCCTGGTCCTGCCCGCCGTGCTCGGCGTCGCGCCGGTGCTGGTGCCGCTGGCCGCCCTCGGTCTGGTGCTGCTCATGCTGGGTGCGGCGGTCACCCGGTTCCGGCGGCACGAGACCGGGCTCGTGGTGGTGGACCTGGTCTACGTCCTCCTGGCGGCCTTCGTGGCGTGGGGCCGCTTCGGCCCCGAGGCCTTCACCGGCTGACCCCGGGTCCGGGCTCGGCCCCCGCCACCCCCGCCACCCCGCACCACGGGACCGTCGCCGGGGGCCAGACCGGGCCGACGGCCTCCGTGCGGGCCGGCGGGGTGTCCGGGGTGAGGCCCGGGAGGCGGACCAGGGACTGGGAGGTGCGGGCGTCCGGCTGCGGGGGCCTGCGGTCGCGGAACTCGACCGTGACCACGTACGAGCCCTGACCGCCCCGGGCCTCCACCGCCGCCAGCACCCGCCGGCTCGCCGGGTCGACGCGGCAGTCGGTGACGCGGACCTCCGGAAGGACGACGGGGGGCCGGGCGGGCGGGGCGCTGGCCCAGACGTACAGGGCCAGCGGGGCGAACACCAGGAGTCCGGCCAGGCCGACGAGGCCGACCAGCCAGCCCTGCCATTTCCGTGCCATGCCCCCGATCCTCCCCGTACGGCAGGCACGCCGCCAGCACCCGCCCACTCACACAGCATTTCGAAGCGGGACCGCCTGGACACCCCCCGTTCACCCGACTCCCCGCGGAATGTGGGTTTCCGTGAGCAGGCTGCACCCGTGAGACGCATCCTTGGAATCGCTCTGGCGGTCCTCCTGATGGGCGGCGTGATCGCCGTCATCGTTCTCGGGGGGAACGGAACAGAGGGCACGGCAACGAAGACCGTGCGTGGCGTCATCGGATCGGAGAAGTCCGAGTTCTTCCGCGATCCCGACGTCGTCAAAGCCCTTGCTGACAAGGGCTACACCGTGAAGACGGAGACCTCGGGCTCCTGGGCCATGGACCAGCTGGCCCTCAAGGAGTTCGACTTCGCCTTCCCCAGCAGCAGTGAGCCCGCGCAGGAGATCGAGGCCGCGGCCGGGGTGAAGGGGGCGCAGACCGCCAAGCCCTTCTTCTCGCCCCTCGTCGTCATCGCCCGCGCCAACGCCGCGAAGGTCCTCGCGGACAACGGGCTGGTCAGGATGAACGGGAAGAACTCCGGGACCCTCCTGATGGGCCCCTACCTGAAGGCCGCCGGCGAGGACCGGGGCTGGCAGCAGCTGAACGGCTCCGCCGGCGACACCGAGCTGAGCGGCACCGTGTTCATCAAGACCACCGACCCCGCCACCTCCAACTCCGGGGCCCTGTTCCTCGCCGCGGCCTCCAACGTCGCCAACGGCGGCACGGTCGTGTCGGACGACGGCGGGATCACCCGCACGGCCCCGCTCCTGCGCAAGCTGATCCAGGTCCAGGGGGCCCTGGAGACCTCCACCGACGGCCCGTTCCGCGCCTTCGTCAGCGGCAGCGGCGAGCCGCTGATCCTGGCCTACGAGGCCCAGGTGGCCGCCCTCCTGATGCAGAAGCAGACCAACGCCGAGCTGGGCGGCATGGTCGTGCTCTACCCGGACACCACCGTCAACTCCCCGCACACCTTCGTCCCGCTCAACGACAAGAGCAGGGACCTCGGCACCCTGCTGGCCACCGACCCGAAGCTGCGCCAGCTCGCCGTGCGCCACGGCTTCCGCCCCCAGGAGGGCGTCGCCGAGTTCACCGCCGCCACCGCGCCCTACGCCGGCTACCTCAACCCGGGCCTGACCGGGATCCGGCAGGTGGGCGCTCCGACCGTCAAGGTGCTGATGGCGATGGCCGCCCGCGCCAAGGGCCAGGGGGACCACTGATGACGACGCCGCTGACGCCGCCCGGGGACGAGCCGGGGAGCCCGCTCGTGCTGACCGCGCCCGAGCCGGTGCCCGCCGTGAAGCGGGAGCAGGCCTCCGGCCTGGTGCCGCTGGACGAGGGCGTGCGCGAGGAGATGTCCCGCCGGGCCGGCGAGTACGTCGGCGGGCTCGCCGGGGTCGACGCCCGCTCCCCCGAGTTCGCCTCCCGCATCCACGACATCACCGCCCTCGGCTCCGCCGACATGCGCACCGCCGCCGACCAGTCCAACCGGATGCTGGAGCGGGCCGTCCGCTCGATCGGCTCGGACGGCGGCGGCGACGCCCAGACCCGGGTCGCCGGCTCCCTCGTCGAGCTGCGCCGTACCGTCGAGGACCTCGACCCGCAGGCCGGCACCCCCGCCAAGGGGGCCCGCAGGCTGCTGGCGAAGCTGCCCGGCGGCAACCGGCTGCGCGACCACGTCGCCAAGTACGCCTCCTCCCAGGACTCCCTGAACCGGATCGTCCAGGCCCTGCGCGGCGGCCAGGACGAGCTGCGCCGCGACAACGCCGCCCTGCACACCGAGCGGGCACGCCTCTGGGAGACCATGGGCAGGCTCCAGGAGTACGCGGTCCTCACCGAGGCCCTGGACGCGGCCGTCGAGCAGCGGATCACCGAGGCCGAACGCGCCGACGCGGCCCGGGCCGACGCGCTCCGCTCCGACGTGCTGTTCCCGGTCCGACAGAAGCACCAGGACCTGCTGACCCAGCTGGCCGTCTGCGCCCAGGGCTACCTGGCGATGGACGTGGTCCGGCGCAACAACGACGAGCTGATCAAGGGCGTCGACCGGGCCGCGACCACCACGGTCTCGGCGCTGCGCATCGCGGTGATGCTGGCCTCGGCCCTCGACAGCCAGCGCAGGGTGGTCGAGCAGGTCAACGCCCTGCGCGGGACCACCGAGGACCTGATCCGGGGGAACGCGGAGATGCTGGCCACCCAGAGCGGGGAGATCCAGCGGATCGCCGCCGACCCGGCGGTCGGGGCGGAGACGCTCCGTACGGCCTTCGGGCAGATCTACAAGACCCTCGACGCCATCGACTCCTTCAAGGCGCAGGCCACGGAGAACATGGCGGCGACGGTCGAGTCCCTGACGGGCGAGCTCCAGGCGGCCTCGGCGTACCTGGCCCGGACCCGTACGCCGAACGCCCTGGAAGGAGGCGACCGATGAGGCGGCGCACCGCGCTGATGCGCAGACACCTCGCGGCGGCCGTCGCGCTGGCCGCCACCCTGCTGGGGGCCTCGGCCTGCACCGGCGGGAAGCCGGACGGCGAGCCGTCGGCCGGTGCGGGGAAGCCGGCGGCCGAGTACAAGGAGGGCCGGCTGCGCGTCCTCGCGTCCAGCGAGCTCGCCGACATGGCGCCGGTCCTCAAGGACGCCAAGGACGCCACCGGGGTCTCCGTCGACTTCACCTGGTCGGGCACGCTCGACGCGGCCGAGCAGGTGTCCTCGGGGAAGGCGGACGGCAAGTACGACGCGATCTGGCTGTCCTCCGACGACTACCTGCGGCTGCGCCCCGAGGCGGCCGCGAAGCTCGCCAACGAGACCCCGGTCATGTCCTCGCCGGTCGCCCTGGGCGTCCGTCCGGAGGCGCTGGCCCGGCTGGGCTGGAAGCCGCAGGAGGTGACCTGGTCGGCGGTCGAGGAGGCGGTGGCCGCGGGGAAGCTGACGTACGGGATGACGGACCCGGTCCGCTCCAACTCCGGTTTCTCGGCGCTGGTCTCGGTGGCCTCGGGGCTTTCGGGGGCGCAGGCGGCGCTGACCGACGAGGACGTGGCGAAGGCCCGGCCCCGTCTGAAGGGCTTCTTCAACGGGCAGAAGCTGACCTCCGGTTCCTCGGGCTGGCTGGCGACGGCGTACGCCAAGCGCGGGGACGTCGACGCGCTGGTGAACTACGAGTCGGTCCTGCTCTCCATGAACAGGGACGCCAAGGACGGGAAGGCGCCGCTGACCGTCATCCGGCCCAAGGACGGCGTGGTCACCGCCCACTACCCGCTGACCCTGCTGACCTCCGCCCCCGCCGGGGCGCGGGAGTCGGGCCGGCGGCTGACGGACTACCTGCGGGGCGACGCGGCGCAGAAGGCGATCACCGAGAAGACCTTCCGCCGGCCGGTGGCGACCGGGGTGGCCCCCGCCGCCGGGCTGGACGCGGACAAGCGCCGCGAGCTGCCGTTCCCGGGGACGCGTTCGGTCGCCGACGGGCTGCTGGCCTCGTACGAGAACGAGCTGCGCCGGCCCTCGCGCACGGTGTACGTGCTGGACACCTCGGGTTCGATGGGCGAGGACAACCGCATCGGGCGGCTGCGTGACGCGCTCACGGACCTGACGGGGACGGGGAGTTCGGGCCCGGGGCAGCGGTTCCGGGACCGTGAGGAGGTGACGCTCCTGCCGTTCGGCGACGGGGTGAAGCAGGTGCTGACGCACGTGGTGGAGCCGGGCAACCCGGGTCCGGCGCTGGACGCGATCCGCGGTGACGTGAAGTCGCTGCGCCCCGACGGGGGCACGGCGGTGTACGGGAGCCTGAAGGCCGCCTACCAGCACCTGGGGAACGGGAACGCGGACGCGTTCACCTCGATCGTGTTGATGACCGACGGTCAGAGCGGGGACAAGGTGCAGGACTTCGACTCGTTCTACGCCGGTCTGCCCGAGGGGCAGAAGCACACTCCGGTCTTCGCGGTGCTGTTCGGGGACTCGGACCGCAAGGAGCTGTCCCACATCACCGAGCTGACGGGCGGCCGGCTCTTCGACGCGACGAACGGCAACGGCTCTCTGGACGGGGCCTTCGAGGAGATCCGTGGCTACCAATAGGCCCCTGGCGCGGGCGCTGGGGTATCTGGAGTCGAGGAAGAACCTGGCGGGCAGCGCCTGTGGGCTCGCGGGCCTGGGGCTGACCCTGGCCGGGGTGGCGGGCGCGTACTGGCCGGTGGTGATCGCGGGCCTGTACGGGGTGGGGGCGCTGGTCGCCCCGCCGGAGCGGGCTCCCGTCCCGGTGTTCCCGGGGACGGCGGAGCGGCTGGGCGTCGTACGGGAGGACCTGGGCCGGCTGCGGGACTACGTGGCGGAGGTGGAGCTGCCGCCGGCCGCCGGGGGGAAGCTGGGCGAGCTGCTGGACCTGTACGCGGCGCTGCTGGAGCCGGGGTGGGTCACGGAGGCGCTGGCGACGGAGCCGGACGCGGTGCACGCGCTGTCGCGGGCGATCCGGCTGGACGTCCCGGAGTGCGTGGACACCTACAACCGGACCCGCTGGTGGACCCGGCTGACGCCGGGCGGGGAGTCGCCGGAGCGGCACCTGGAGCGGCAGTTGTCGGTGCTGTTCGAGGAGGCGGAACGCCTGACGGCGGGCCTCCAGGACAGGGAGGCCCGCCGTCAGCAGACGCACACGACCTACCTCGAGGAGCGCGGGCGCTCCTGAGGGGCGGGACGGGCGGCGGCCGGGACAGTGGCCGCCGTTCGTCGTCGGGCGTGTGCTGCGATGGGAAAGCCTTGGTCGGGGATTCCCACAGCGGTGGGAGAACCTTGGTCGGGGACTCCCACGTTCAGGGGCCTGCGGCGTGGGCGCAGGCGGTCGGGCTCAGCCCAGGCGCTCGACCAGCGCGTGGTACTGCTCCCACAGCTCCTTCGGCGTGTGGTCGCCGTAGGTGTTGAGGTGGTCGGGGACCAGGGCGGCCTCCTCGCGCCACACGTCCTTGTCGACGGTGAGGAGGAAGTCGAGGTCCTCGTCGGAGATGTCGAGGCCCTTCAGGTCGAGGGCGGCCTTGGTCGGCAGGACGCCGATCGCGGTCTCGACGCCCTCGGCGCTGCCGTCGAGGCGGCCGACGATCCACTTCAGGACGCGGCTGTTCTCGCCGAAGCCGGGCCACACGAACTTGCCCGCGTCGTTCTTGCGGAACCAGTTCACGTAGTAGATCTTCGGGAGCTTGGTCTGGTCCTTGTCGGCCGCGACCTTGACCCAGTGGGCCATGTAGTCGCCCATGTTGTAGCCGCAGAACGGCAGCATCGCGAACGGGTCGCGGCGCAGCTCGCCGACCTTGCCCTCGGCGGCGGCGGTCTTCTCGGAGGCGATGTTCGAGCCGATGAAGACGCCGTGGTTCCAGTCGAAGGACTCGGTGACCAGCGGGACGGCGGAGGCGCGGCGGCCGCCGAAGAGGATCGCGGAGATCGGGACGCCCTTGGGGTCCTCCCACTCGGGGGCGATCGTCGGGCACTGCGCGGCCGGGACGGCGAAGCGGGCGTTGGGGTGGGCGGCCGGGGTCTCGGACTCCGGGGTCCACGGGTTGCCGCGCCAGTCGATGAGCTCGGCCGGGGGCTCCTCGGTCATGCCCTCCCACCAGACGTCGCCGCCGTCGGGGGTGAGCGCGACGTTGGTGAAGACGGTGTTGGCGTACATGGTCTTCATGGCGTTGGCGTTGGTGTGCTCGCCGGTGCCGGGGGCGACGCCGAAGAAGCCGGCCTCGGGGTTGATCGCGTAGAGGCGGCCGTCCTCGCCGAAGCGCATCCAGGCGATGTCGTCGCCGATGGTCTCGACCGTCCAGCCGGGGATGGTCGGTTCCAGCATGGCGAGGTTGGTCTTGCCGCAGGCCGACGGGAAGGCCGCCGCCACGTACTTGGTCTCGCCCTCGCCCGCGGGCGGGG
This sequence comes from Streptomyces sp. NPDC089915, assembly GCF_040684675.1. Lineage (NCBI taxonomy): Bacteria > Bacillati > Actinomycetota > Actinomycetes > Kitasatosporales > Streptomycetaceae > Streptomyces > Streptomyces sp. NPDC089915. The sequence continues at coordinate 7,460 of NZ_JBFBGN010000200.1, forward strand.
TGAGCTTGAGGATCAGCATGTGCTCGGCGAGCCAGCCCTCGTCGCGGGCCATGACGGAGGCGATGCGCAGGGCGTAGCACTTCTTGCCGAGCAGGGCGTTGCCGCCGTAGCCGGAGCCGAAGGACCAGATCTCGCGGGTCTCGGGGAAGTGCGAGATGTACTTGGTGGTGTTGCAGGGCCAGGCGACGTCGGCCTCGCCCTCGGCGAGCGGGGCGCCGAGGGTGTGGACGGCCTTGACGAAGAAGCCGTCGGTGCCGAGCTCGTCGAGGACGGCCTTGCCCATGCGGGTCATGGTGCGCATGGCGACCGCGACATAGGCGGAGTCGGTGATCTCGACGCCGATCGCGGAGAGCTCGGAGCCGAGGGGGCCCATGCAGAAGGGCACGACGTACATCGTGCGGCCCTTCATGGAGCCGCGGAAGATACCTTCCTGCCCCGCGAAGCCCCCCTCACCAGTGAAAAGGGCCTTCATCTCGGAAGGGGCCTTCCAGTGGTTGGTCGGGCCCGCGTCCTCCTCCTTCTCGGAGCAGATGAAGGTCCGGTCCTCGACGCGCGCGACGTCGGAGGGGTCGGAGGCGGCGTAGTACGAGTTCGGGCGCTTGGTCTCGTCGAGCTTCTTGAACGTGCCCTTGGCGACGAGCTCCTCGCACAGGCGCTCGTACTCGGCTTCGGTGCCGTCGCACCAGACGACGCGGTCCGGCTGCGTGATGGCCGCGATCTCGTCGACCCAGGAGATCAGCTCCTGGTGCGTCGTCGGGAGGGAAGGGGTGGGAGCCGCGTTGTCGCGCGCCACGATTGCTCCTTGTTGAGGGGTTTGTTTGGTGTATGCCCCGTGGGGGCCGCGACCCGGACGCTTCGCGCTCCGCTCATCCGGTGTCGACCGCACTCATCTGATCATCCGGTGCGTGTGCGCATATGTCCAGGGGGCCTCTCACGTGAGCATCGCCACGTCGGTCAATCTTCCGTAAAGAGGACTAACAGAAACCTACGGACCCGTAGGTAGCATGAAGACCATGACTTCTGACGCCGCTGCCGTAGCGGCCGCACCGGCCGAACGCGCAGCTCCGGAGGCCAAGCCGCTGATGCGCGGCTGGCTGCACACCGGAATGTTCCCGGCCGTGGTGGTCGCCGGCCTCGTGCTGATGACCTTCACCGACTCGACGCGGGCGCGGGTCGCGTGCGGGGTGTACATCCTCACCGCCTGCCTGCTCTTCGGCGTCAGCGCCGTCTACCACCGGGGCACCTGGGGCCCTCGCGGCGAGGCGATCCTGCGCAGGCTCGACCACGCGAACATCTTCCTCATCATCGCGGGCACCTACACCCCGCTCACCGTCCTGCTGCTGCCGGACTCCACCGGGCGGACCCTGCTGTGGGCGGTGTGGCTCGCGGCCGCCGCGGGCATCGCCTTCCGCGTCTTCTGGGTCGGCGCCCCGCGCTGGCTCTACACCCCCTGCTACATCGCGATGGGCTGGGCCGCCGTCTTCTTCCTGCCGGACTTCCTGCGCACCGGCGGTATCGCCGTCCTGGTGCTGGTGATCGTCGGCGGCCTCCTCTACAGCGTGGGCGGCGTCATCTACGGGATCAAGCGCCCGAACCCCTCCCCCCGCTTCTTCGGCTTCCACGAGGTCTTCCACTCCCTGACGCTGGCGGCCTTCGTCGCGCACTACGTCGGTATCTCGCTGGCCGCCTACTCGCACTGAGGACTCCGCAGGGGACTGCTTCATCCTGCCGTTATCGCACGGCCGCCCGGAGCCCGCACTCCGGGCGCGGAGAAGCGCCGCCGGGGCCCGTCCGCGTTCCTGACCGCCCTCCACGACCACTGCGCGCGCGGCTACGGCGAGATCGAGAC
>NZ_JBFBGN010000201.1:0-9238 GCF_040684675.1 Streptomyces sp. NPDC089915
GCCCGCGTCCGCCCGGCGCGGCTCGGGCGACCCGTCCGGTACGGACCCGCGGCCGGCCCCGGGGCGGCGGGACGCGGACTACCGCACCGAGCAGTTCGCCTTCCTCGACCAGCCGGACGAGGACTCCGAGGACGTCATCGACTGGCTCGCCTTCACCGAGAGCCGCACCGAGCGCCGCGAGGAGGCCCGCCGCCGCGGCCGCAACCGGGTGGTCGCGCTGATCGTCGCCCTGGCCCTCCTCGTCGCCGGCGGGCTGGGCTGGCTCTGGTACGCGGGCAAGCTGCCCTTCCTCGACGGCCCCGGCGGCAAGAAGCCCGCCGCGGCCTCCGCCGGCGCCCAGAAGCGCGACATGATCGTCGTCTACCTGCACAACACCAAGCGCGGCGGCAGCTCCACCGCCCTCCTCGTGGACAACGTCACCACCCGGCAGGGCGCCACCGTCCTGCTGCCCAACACCCTCGCCGTCGCCAAGGAGGACGGCACCGGCACCACCCTCGGCAAGTCCGTCGACGACGGCGCCATCGGCACCCGCGAGGCCCTCGACACCGTCCTGGGCACCCGCATCGGCGGCACCTGGCGCCTGGACACCCCCTTCCTGGAGCGCCTCGTCGAGCTGGTCGGCGGCATCGAGGTCGACACCGACGCGGCCGTGCCCGCCGACGACCAGGCCAAGACCCCGGCCGTCGGACAGGGCCCCAAGCAGAGCCTGACCGGCGCCATGGCCGTCGCCTACGCCACCTACCGGGCCCAGGGCGAACCGGAGGCCAAGCAACTGGAGCGCACCGGGCGGGTGCTGTACGCCGTCCTGCGCAAGATCCCCTCCGACCCGAAGGCGGCCGCCACGACCGTCGAGAGCATGGGCCAGATCCTCGACCCGGGGCTCGACGCGCAGAACCTCGGCGGCCTCCTGTCGCGGATCGGCGAGCACGCCAAGGTGGCCGCGTACCGCACCGAGGTGCTCTCGGTGAAGCCCGACGGCGGCCTCACCGACGAAGCCTCCGGGAAGGCCGTCAAGGAACTCCTCGGCGGCAGCGTCACGGCGGCCCAGCCCGGCGCGGCCCCGCGCGTGGGCCTCAAGGACGCCACCGGGGACGAGAAGGCGCACCTCGCGGCGAAGGCGGCGCTGCTCAACGGCGGCTACGCCTTCGTGGACGGCGGCAGGTCGGACAGGGCGGCCGCGACCACGCAGATCACGTACCAGGACGACGGCCAGCGGGCCCGGGCGGTCGACGTGGCCAAGACCCTGGGACTGCCGGAGACGGTCGTGAAGAAGGCCGGGAACACGGTGAACGCGGACGTGGTGGTGACCCTGGGCAAGGACTACAAGCCGTCCTGACCGGGCGGTGCCGGCAGTACATGAGACCCTTGTAGGGATCTGCCCGCCGACCCGAAAGCATGGCCAGTGACCGCCACGGACCGCTCCATCGAGCTCATCACCACCGCCGCCCAGGCCGCGGCCGACCGCCTCGCGCACGACATCATCGCGTACGACGTCAGCGACGTGCTGTCGATCACCGACGCCTTCCTCCTCGCCTCCGCGCCCAACGACCGCCAGGTCAAGTCGATCGTGGACGAGATCGAGGAGCGGCTGCTCAAGGAGCTCGGCGCCAAGCCGGTGCGCCGCGAAGGCGACCGCGACGCCCGCTGGATCCTGCTCGACTACGTCGACATCGTGGTCCACGTCCAGCACAGCGAGGAGCGCGTCTTCTACGCGCTGGAGCGCCTGTGGAAGGACTGCCCCGAGATCGAGCTCCCCGAGGACGCCAAGCTCACCATCGGCAAGGCCGAGGAGCACGCCAAGCTGCGCGAGGCGCAGGGCGACGACGACCTGGACGGTGATCTGTTCTGAGCGCCGAAGGCAGCGCGGGGCGGCCCGCCGCCGGTTCCGCCGGCAGCGGCAGGAAGATCGTCCTCTGGAGGCACGGCCAGACCTCCTGGAACCTGGAGCGCCGTTTCCAGGGCTCCACGGACATCGAGCTGACCGAGACGGGGCTGGCGCAGGCGCGCCGTGCCGCCCGGCTGCTCGCCTCGCTGAAGCCGCACGCCATCGTGGCCTCCGATCTCAAGCGGGCGGCGGCCACGGCCGCCGAGCTGGCCGCCGTCACGCACCTGCCCGTGGCGCACTCCGAGGCGCTGCGCGAGACGTACGCCGGTGAGTGGCAGGGCCTGACGCACGAGGAGATCGTCGAGAAGTACGGCGAGCAGTACGCGGCGTGGAAGCGCGGCGAGCCCGTGCGGCGCGGCGGGGGCGAGCTGGAGACCGAGGTCGCCGACCGGGCCGCACCGGTCGTGCTGAGCCACGCCGACCGGCTGCCCGAGGGCGGCACGCTCGTCGTCGTCAGCCACGGCGGCACCATCCGTACGACCATCGGCCGCCTGCTGCGGCTGGAGGCGCGCGACTGGGAGAGCCTGGGCGGGCTCTCCAACTGCTGCTGGTCCGTCCTCGGCGAGGGCGCGCGCGGCTGGCGGCTGCTGGAGCACAACGCCGGCACCCTGCCGGAGCCGGTGCTCGGCGACGACGACTGAGCCCCTCTGCGGGGCCCCTCCGACCCGGATTTCACTTTCCGGCTGGTCACAGGCTAGAGTTCTTCTTGTTCGCAGCGAAGAACACCGGAAACGGGGGGAACGCCGCGGAGAGCGGGGCTATAGCTCAGTTGGTAGAGCGCCTGCATGGCATGCAGGAGGTCAGGAGTTCAATTCTCCTTAGCTCCACAATCAGGATCCCGTCCCCAACAGGGGGCGGGATCCTTGCGTTTGTCCTCCCTGTGCTTGCTGACCCCGCCGGGACCGGCGTGGCAGAATCGGACGGCCGGAGGGGGACACGACGGTCCGACGCGGGAGGGAGTCGCTGACGGATGGGTGCACACCGGCGGCGGTGCGACTGGTGCAACAACGGCACGCCGATCGTTCGGGACATGGAGCCGGTCAATCCCGACTACCAGTACTGGTGCGAGGAATGCGCGCGGGCGCTGATCATAAAAGGCGACCCCATCGAGACGTACCGGGAACTGGAGGGCGAGCCGATCTACGGCCGGCTCCTCGACGAGCACTGCACGCTCAAACGCTTCTACCAGTTCGCCCGGGCTTGACCGGGTCGATGACGGACGAAACGGGCGTAACGACCCCCCGGGAAACCGATTTTTGGTCTGGGGCCATGACCGTGTAATGTTCTCGATGTCGCCAGGGGGAACCGGCAAGGGAAACCGAGAAGGGGCCCGGCGGCAGAGAGAAACAAGGGGCTATAGCTCAGTTGGTAGAGCGCCTGCATGGCATGCAGGAGGTCAGGAGTTCAATTCTCCTTAGCTCCACAGTGTGGAAGAGGGTCATCCGAATCGGGTGGCCCTCTTCTCGTTGTGCGGAACGGCAGAGCGGTCGTACGGGCCCCTGCGGTACCCTGACGCCATGCGTGCCGTACGCCTTCTGCTTACCGAGCCGCGCTGAGCAGCACCGACCCCGAGATGGTCGGCATCGGCGCGGCGTCCCCTCCTGTGCGAGGGGTTTTTTCGTTTGGGCAGGCAGAGACGGCAGAGACGATCGATGGAGCTTCAGGAATCATGAGCGAGACGAACACCCCGGCCCCCGAGGCGGCCGAGGGGCACCGTTACACGGCCGCCATGGCCGCCGACATCGAGGCACGCTGGCAGGACGTATGGGACGCGGAGGGCACCTACGAGGCGCCCAACCCGAGCGGTGACCTGGCCGGAGACCCGGCCGTCGTCGCGCGGCCCAAGAAGTTCATCATGGACATGTTCCCGTACCCCTCCGGTGCGGGCCTGCACGTCGGCCACCCGCTCGGGTACATCGCCACCGACGTCTACGCCCGCCACCAGCGGATGTCCGGCCACAACGTCCTGCACACCCTGGGCTTCGACGCCTTCGGCCTGCCGGCCGAGCAGTACGCCGTGCAGACCGGCACGCACCCGCGCGTGTCCACCGAGGCGAACATCGAGAACATGAAGGTCCAGCTGCGCCGCCTGGGCCTGGGCCACGACAAGCGCCGCTCGTTCGCGACGATCGACCCCGAGTACTACAAGTGGACCCAGTGGATCTTCCTGCAGATCTACAACTCCTACTACGACGCGGACGCGAACAAGGCCCGCCCCGTCGCCGAGCTGGTCGCCGCCTTCGAGAACGGCACCCGTGAGGTCCCCGGCGGCCGCGCCTGGGCCGGGCTGACCGCCGCCGAGCGCGCCGACGTGCTGAACGGGTACCGCCTGGCCTACGCCTCGGACGCGCCCGTCAACTGGTGCCCCGGCCTGGGCACCGTGCTGGCCAACGAGGAGGTCACCGCCGACGGCCGCTCCGAGCGCGGCAACTTCCCCGTCTTCAAGTCCCGGCTGAGTCAGTGGAACATGCGCATCACCGCGTACGCCGACCGGCTGCTCGAGGACCTGGACGCGCTGGACTGGCCCGAGGCGATCAAGCTCCAGCAGCGCAACTGGATCGGCCGCAGCGAGGGCGCGCGCGTCGACTTCGCCCTGGGCGACAAGGCCATCACCGTCTTCACCACCCGCCCCGACACCCTGTTCGGCGCCACCTACATGGTGCTGGCGCCCGAGCACCCGCTGGTCGAGGAGTTCGTCCCGGACGCCTGGCCCGAGGGCACCCGCGAGGCCTGGACCGGCGGTCACGCCACCCCGGCCGAGGCCGTCGCCGCGTACCGCAAGCAGGCCGGCGCCAAGTCCGACGTCGAGCGGCAGGCCGACGCCAAGGAGAAGACCGGCGTCTTCACCGGCGAGTACGCCCTCAACCCGGTCAGCGGCGAGAAGGTCCCCGTCTTCATCGCCGACTACGTGCTGATGGGCTACGGCACCGGCGCGATCATGGCCGTCCCGGCGCACGACGCCCGCGACTTCGAGTTCGCCCGCGCCTTCGAGCTGCCCATGCGCTGCGTGGTCGAGCCCACGGACGGCCGCGGCACCGACCCGGCCGAGTGGGAGGACGCCTTCGGCTCCTACGACGCCAAGCTGGTCAACTCGGCCGGCGAGGGCATCTCCCTGGACGGCATGGGCGTGGTCGAGGCCAAGGCCGCCATCACCGACTGGCTGTCCGAGCGCGGCCTCGGCGAGGGCACCGTCAACTTCCGCCTGCGCGACTGGCTCTTCAGCCGCCAGCGCTACTGGGGCGAGCCCTTCCCGATCGTCTACGACGAGGACGGCGTCGCCCACCCGCTGCCCGAGTCGATGCTGCCGCTGGAGCTGCCCGAGGTCGAGGACTACTCGCCGCGCACCTTCGAGCCCGACGACGCCGCCTCCAAGCCGGAGACCCCGCTGTCCCGCAACGAGGCGTGGGTCAACGTCGAGCTGGACCTGGGCGACGGCGTGAAGTCGTACCGCCGCGAGACCAACACCATGCCGAACTGGGCCGGCTCCTGCTGGTACGAGCTGCGCTACCTGGACCCGCACAACGCGTCGGCGCTGGTGGACCCGGAGATCGAGCAGTACTGGATGGGCCCGCGCGAGGGCGCGCCGCACGGCGGCGTCGACCTGTACGTCGGCGGCGCCGAGCACGCGGTGCTGCACCTGCTGTACGCGCGCTTCTGGTCCAAGGTGCTGTTCGACCTGGGTCACGTCTCCTCGGTCGAGCCGTTCCACAAGCTGTTCAACCAGGGCATGATCCAGGCGTACGCCTACACCGACGAGCGTGGCGTCTACGTGCCGGCGGCGGAGGTCGAGGAGCGCGACGGCGGCTACTTCCACGAGGGCAAGCCGGTCAAGCGCGAGCACGGCAAGATGGGCAAGTCCCTGAAGAACGCCGTCACCCCGGACGAGATCTGCGAGGAGTACGGCGCCGACACCCTGCGCCTGTACGAGATGGCGATGGGCCCGCTGGACGTCTCCCGTCCCTGGGACACCCGCGCCGTCGTCGGCCAGTACCGGCTGCTGCAGCGCCTGTGGCGCAACGTCGTGGACGAGGAGACGGGCGAGGTGACGGTCGTCGACGCCGAGCCCGCCGAGGACACGCTGCGCGCCCTGCACAAGGCCATCGACGGGGCCGGCTCGGACATGGAGGGCCTGCGCTTCAACACCGCCATCGCCAAGATCACCGAGCTGAACAACACCCTGACGAAGGCGGGCCGCCCGCTGGAGCGGTCCGTGGCCGAGCGCCTGGTGCTGCTGATCGCCCCGCTGGCCCCGCACATCGCGGAGGAGCTGTGGCACCGCCTGGGCCACACCGACTCGGTGGTCCACCGGGACTTCCCGGTCGCGGACCCGGCGTACGTCGTGGACGAGACGGTCACCTGCGTGGTCCAGGTCAAGGGCAAGGTCAAGGCCCGCCTGGAGGTGCCGCCGACGATCTCGGAGGCCGACCTGGAGCAGCTGGCCGTCACCGACGCGGCCGTCGTCGCCGCCCTGGGCGGCGCCGAGGTCCGCAAGGTGATCGTGCGCGCGCCGAAGCTGGTGAACATCGTCATCTGAGGCACCGGGTTCCGCGCCTCGGGGTGATCCCGTACGGGCAGGTTGGGGGTTCGATTGGAACCCCCGGCCTGCCCGTGGCGTTTACGGTGGAGAGGACGGGAACAGGCCGGGGAAGGGAACCTCATGGAGGTAGGCGCGTTGGTCATCATCTTTGCCCTGGTGGTGCTGTTCGCCTTCCTGGGGCTGGGCGCCTGGGCCACGGTCAAGGCGGTCGGCGCGGCGAAGCGCGGCGTGGACCGGACGATCACGCAGGCCCGCCGGACGGTCGAGGACACCACCCTGAGGGCCAGGAGCCTCGGGCAGGCGGGGGTCCCGGGGGCGCTGGCGCAGCTGCGGCTGGACCTGCGGACGTCTATGCGCGCCACGCAGGCGGCCCTCTACCAGGGGGTCCAGGCGGACGCCTCGCTGAAGGAGTCGATCGCCCTCTTCGAGCGGCTCAGCCGGCACGGGCACGAGCTGGACGACGAGCTCAAGCGGCTGGAGCAGGAGCCGGACCGCAAGCGGACCGCGGAGCGGCTGCCCGAGCTGCGGGAGCGCACCGGCAAGATCACCGCGTCGGCCGACTCGCTGCGGTGGGCGGCGCGCGACCGCGCCCGCCAGTTCGCGGACGAGGACCTCACGGCGCTGTCGGCGCAGATCGAGGTGGAGTCGAGCGCGCTGCGCGACTGGTCCCGGGAGTCGGTCGACGATCTGACGGCCGCCGCCGCGGCGTGGGACGCGCGGCAGGCGTCCGGCGGCGCAGGTACGGGTGCGGGCGCGACGGCGGCGCCGGGGGCACCCGCGCAGCCGGGGCGGGAGTCGGGGCGGCAGCGGCCCGCGCTGGATCCGTCGGCGCCGGCGGCCGCCTCCTACCCGTGGCAGAAGGCTCCCCGGCCGGAGGCCGCCTCCTGATCCGGGCGGCCCGGGCACGGCCCGAGTCGGTGGGGCCGGGGTGGCGGGGGTGACGGATGCGCTCCGGGCTGCCGGATCGCCTCCCCGGGCGGTAACCTCCGGCTCATGTCCCGCCATGTCGCGATCGTCACCGATTCCACGGCCTATCTGCCCCCGCCGGCGATGGCGCGGCATGGGATCACCGCCGTCCCCCTGACCGTCGTGCTCGGGGACGAGGCCCTGGAGGAGGGCACCGAGATCTCGGCCCGCAGCCTGGCCGCGGCCCTGCAGAAGCGCCGCCCGGTCACCACCTCCCGGCCCGGTCCCGAGCAGTTCGTACGGGCCTACCGGGAGGCGGCGGAGGCCGGCGCGACCGGCATCGTGAGCCTGCACCTCTCCGCCGAGTTCTCCGGCACCTACGACGCCGCCGTGGTCGCCGCGAAGACGGCCCCGGTCCCGGTCCGCGTCGTGGACACCGGCATGGTCGCGATGGCCCTCGGCTTCTGCGCCCTGGCCGCCGCCGAGACGGCCGAGGCGGGGGGCTCCGCCGACGAGGCCGTGGCCGCCGCCGAGAAGCGGGCGGCGGAGATGTCGGCGTACTTCTACGTGGACACCCTCGACTACCTCCGGCGCGGCGGCCGGATCGGGGCCGCGCAGGCCCTCCTCGGATCGGCGCTGGCGGTCAAGCCGCTGCTCACGCTGGACGGCGGCCGGATCGAGATGCTGGAGAAGGTACGGACGGCCTCCAAGGCCATCGCGCGGCTGGAGGAGCTCGCCGTCGAGCGGGCGGGCACGCGCAGCGTGGACGTGGCCGTCCACCACCTGGCGGCCCCGGAGCGGGCCGAGAAGCTCGCGCAGCGGCTGGGGGAGCGGATCCCGGGGCTGGTCGAACTGCACGTCAGCGAGGTCGGCGCGGTCATCGGCGCACACACCGGCCCGGGGCTGCTGGCGGCGGTGGTGTCGCCGCGCTGACCCCGTTCCGGCGGGGGCGGTACACCCGGAGGGGTGGTGCGGTTTTCCACAACGGGGCGGCCGTCCACCGGAATTGAGCGCTCCGAGCGGGGGGCCGGGGGTCGGCCCTAGCGTCGTGGCATGACTCTTCGCACGCGTGTTTCGCGCCCTTCGGAAAGCGCTTCCCGGCCCCTTGACGGGGCCGGGAGGGGATGGTTCGACGCCGTCCGTGACGGTGGGCCTGGGCCTGGGCCTGGGCCTGGTTCTGGTTCTGCTCCCGGCGTTGGCCCTGACGGTGGTCTAGATCTTGGTCCTGCTCCTGGCCCTGGCGGTGGTCCCGGCGGTGGCGGCCGTGACCGTGTCGGCGGTCGTGGTGCGGGCAGCGGGCCCGGGAGGGGGCGCCCGTCCGACGGGCGGCTCCGTGAACGCCGCCGGGCCCGGTCGCAGCCCCGCCCCGATCCCGCCGCGGTCCGCCGCAGGGCGGAGCTGCTGATGGCCGGGGCCTCCCCGCCCCGTCGGCCGACCCCGCCCCGGGCGCCCGAGCCGCCTGTGCCGCCGGGGGACGAGCTGCCTGTGCCGCCTCCGGGGCCTGTGCCGCCTGTGCCGCCTCGGGCGCCCGAGGCGCCTCCGGCGCCTGAGCCGTCCGTGCCGCCGGGGGACGAGGACGGCGTGCCGGCTGGGAGGCTGGCGGGGGCTGGTGAGTCGCCGGGGGCGTTCGTGTCCGACGGGCCGTCTGGAGGGGCTGGGGCAGGGGGAGGGGTGCTACTCGGGGTACCGCCGTCGCCGGGGTCCGGGGGCGGGGTGCCGGGCGTGGGTGTCGGGGGGTGGGGCGGGCGGTGGTTGGCCGTGCGTGAGCGGCTGCCGGTGTGGGTGCAGGCCCGGTGCGGGATGGAGCCCCGGGCGGTGGTCGCCGTGGGGGTGGTGCTGGCCGTGGCGGTGGGGTTCGCCGTCACCAGCACGGGGCGGTCGGCGGGGGCGTGGCGGACCGCGTTGCCGAC
>NZ_JBFBGN010000202.1:0-9075 GCF_040684675.1 Streptomyces sp. NPDC089915
CCCGACTCGGCCAGTTCCGCCGCCAGTTCGGTGGCGCCGGGGGCCGCTTCGCCGCGCCGGCTGGTCAGCAGGAGGTCGCGGACGCCGTGCTCGGTGACCAGGTGGCGGGCGAACAGCGCGCCCAGCCCGCCGGTACCGCCGGTGACCAGGACGGTCCCGTCCCCGAACGCGGCCCCGTCGGCCGGGGCGGCCGCCGCGCGGGCCAGGCGCGGTACGAGCAGGGCCCCGTCCCGCAGGGCGAGCTGCTCCTCCCCGCTCGCGAGGGCGGCGGAGATCCGCTCCCACGCCCCCTCGACGTCGGCCGCTTCGACCAGCGCGAACCGGCCCGGGTTCTCGGCCTGAGCGGAACGCACCAGACCCCACACGGCGGCGGTCGCCGGGTCCTGGCGCTCGGCGGTGAACACCAGCCGCGAGCCGGCGAACCGCTCCTCGGCCAGCCAGGACCGCACCAGCCGCAGCGCCTCGGCGACGGCCGAGTGCACCTCGCCCGCCGGGGTCCGGGTGACCACGTACGAGGGAACACCGTCGCCCTCCTCGTCCAGCCAGGCCCAGTCACCGACGGCCCCGCCCGTGAGCACCGGCTCGACCCACTCCACCCGGAACAGCGCGTCGCGCAGCGCCCCGTCCGCCGGCTGCCCGGCGGTGACGGCGCGCAGCGCGAGGGACTCGACGCCGGCGACCGGGGCCCCGGTCTGGTCGGCGAGGGTCAGCGCGACCGAGTCCGTCCCGGCGGGCGCGATCCGCACCCGCAGGGCGGAGGCGCCAGTGGCGTGCAGGGAGACCCCGGACCAGGCGAAGGGCAGCCGGGCCCCGCCCTCGCCGGTGACGAAGGAGCCCAGGCCGATGCCGTGCAGGGCGGCGTCCAGCAGCGCCGGGTGCAGCCCGTAACGGCCCGCCTCGGCGGCGGCGTCCTCGGGGAGGGAGACCTCGGCGTAGATCTCCTCGCCGAGCTTCCAGGCGGCCTTCAGGCCCTGGAACACCGGCCCGTACTCCAGTCCGGCCGCGCCCAGCGTCTCGTACAGCCCTTCCGTGTCGAGCCGTTCGGCCCCGGCCGGCGGCCACTGCGCGAGCCCCGCCCCGGGGGCGTCCGTGCCGGGCGAGAGCGTGCCCTCGGCGTGCCGCGTCCACGGCTCGTCGGCGTCGGCTTCCTCCGGGCGGGAGAACAGGCTCAGCGCACGCCGGCCCCGCCCGTCCGGCTCGCCCACCGACAGCCGCAGCTGGACCCCGCCGTCCTCGGGCAGGACCAGGGGCGCGGCCAGGGTCAGCTCGTCGAGGCCGCCGCAGCCGGCCTCGTCACCGGCCCGTACCGCCAGCTCCACCAGGGCCGCGCCCGGGACGACCGCCCGGTCCAGCACCCGGTGGTCCGCCAGCCAGCCGTGCGTGCGCAGCGACAGCCGGGCGGTGAAGAGGAAGCCCCCGGAGTCGGCGAGGGAGATGGCGGTGCCGAGCAGCGGATGCCCGGCCAGGCTCAGCCCCAGCTCGGCGGCGGCAGCGCCGGCCCCCGGGGTGCCGGGGGTGCCGGCGGACTCCAGCCAGTACCGCTCGCGCTGGAAGGCGTACGTCGGCAGGCCCGTCACCGCCGGGAGGGTGTCGGCGTAGAAGCGGGCCCAGTCCACCCGTACGCCCCGCACGTGCAGCCGCGCGACCGCGTGCACCAGCGACCACACCTCGGGCCGGTCCCGGCGCAGCGAGGGGATCAGCGCGGCCTCGGACTCGGCGGTCAGGCAGGCGCGGGCCATCAGGCTCTGCATGGCGAGCGGCCCGACCTCCAGGTAGGTGGTCACCCCCTCGGACTCCAGGGTGCGGACGGCGTCCACGAACCGCACCGCCTCGCGGACGTGCCGCACCCAGTACTCGGGGTCGCACATCCGGTCGGCGTCCATCAGCTCGCCGGTCAGCGCGTCGATCATCGGGATGCGCGGAGCCCGGAAGGTGAGCGAGCGGGCGACCTCCCGGAACGCGTCGAGCATCGGGTCCATGTGCGGTGAGTGGAAGGCGTGTCCGACGGTCAGCCGCTTGATCCGGTACCCCTCGGCCTTCCAGCGGTCGCCGAGCCCGGTGATCAGCTCCTCGTCACCGGAGACGACGAACGCCTCCGGGCCGTTGACCAGGCCGATGCTCACCCGGCCGCCGAGCTCGTCCAGGGCCTCCCGGACGACCTGTTCGGGGGCCTCGACGGCGACCATGCCGCCGCCGGCGGGCAGTTCGTTCATCAGCCGGCTGCGGGCGGTCACCAGGGTCGCCGCGTCGGCGAGGGAGAGCACACCGGTGACGTGGACGGCGGCCGAGTCGCCGATGGAGCCGCCCGAGACCAGGTCGGGGCGGACGCCCCAGTGCTCCAGCAGCCGGTACAGGGCGACTTCGAGGGCGAAGATGGCGGGCGAGGAGTACAGGGTGCGGTCGATCAGCTCGGCCTCGGGAGTGCCCTCGGCGGCGAACACGATCTCGCGGATCGGCCGGTCCAGGTGCCGGTCGAGCTCGGCGCAGACCTCGTCGAACGCGGCGGCGAACACCGGGAACGCCTCGTACAGTTCGCGGCCCATCCCGGGGCGCTGGCTGCCCTGGAAGGTGAACAGGAACGCCGTGCGCCCCTTCTCGGCCGTGCCCCGTACCAGGCCGGCGGAGGCTCCGGCGTCCGAGGCGAGCGCGTCGAGGGCGCCGAGCAGCTCCTCCCGGCCGTCGGCGACCACGGCGGCCCGGTGCTCCCAGGTGGAGCGGGAGGCGGCGAGGGAGTACGCGAGGTCGACGGGGGCGGCGGCCGCCGCCTCGGGGGACTCCCGCAGGAACGCGGCCAGCCGCCCGGCCTGGGCCCGCAGGGCCTCGGGGGTGCGGCCTGAGACGAGGAAGGGGAGCGTGGCGGGCGGCGCCACGGGGGCCGCCGCTGCCTCCGGCAGGGGCTCCGCGTCCTCGGGCTCCTCGGCGGCGGGCACGGCCTCGGGGGCCTGCTCCAGGATGATGTGCGCGTTGGTGCCGCTGATCCCGAACGAGGAGACGCCCGCGCGGCGGGCCCGCCCGGTCTCCGGCCAGGGCCGCGCCTCGGTGAGGAGTTCGACGGCTCCGGCGGACCAGTCGATGTGGCTGGACGGGGCGTCCACGTGCAGGGTGCGCGGGAGGGAACCGTGGCGCATGGCCTGCACCATCTTGATGACGCCCGCGACACCGGCGGCGGCCTGGGTGTGCCCGATGTTGGACTTCACCGAGCCCAGCCACAGCGGTGTGGAGTCCTGACGGTCCTGGCCGTAGGTGGCGAGGAGGGCCTGGGCCTCGATGGGGTCGCCGAGCTTGGTGCCGGTGCCGTGGGCTTCGACGGCGTCGACGTCGGCGGTGGTGAGTCCGGCCGCGTCGAGGGCCTGGCGGATGACGCGCTGCTGGGAGGGCCCGTTGGGGGCGGTCAGGCCGTTGCTCGCGCCGTCCTGGTTGACGGCGGAGCCGCGTACGACGGCCAGGACGCGGTGCCCGTGCCGTACGGCGTCCGACAGCCGCTCCACGAGCAGCATGCCGACGCCCTCGCCCCAGCCGGTGCCGTCCGCGCCCTCGGCGAAGGACTTGCAGCGGCCGTCGGCCGACAGCCCGCGCTGGCGGCTGAACTCCACGAACGTCGCCGGCGTCGCCATCACGGTCACACCGCCCGCGAGCGCCATCGTGCACTCCCCGCGCCGCAGCGCCTGCACCGCCAGGTGCAGGGCCACCAGCGAGGACGAGCAGGCCGTGTCCACGGTGACCGCCGGGCCCTCCAGGCCCAGCGTGTACGAGATGCGGCCGGACGCGATGCTGCCCGCGCTGCCGTTGCCGAGGTAGCCCTCCAGCTCCTCGGGCACCTCCGCGACGCTCGTCCCGTAGTCGTGGTACATCAGCCCGGCGAAGACCCCGACCCGCTGCCCCTTCACCGACAGCGGGTCGATGCCCGCCCGCTCGAACGCCTCCCAGGAGGTCTCCAGCAGCAGCCGGTGCTGCGGGTCCATCGCCTGCGCCTCGCGCGGCGACACCCCGAAGAACCCCGCGTCGAAGCCGCCGGCACCGTCGAGGAAGCCGCCCTCGCGGGTGTACGAGGTCCCCCGGTGCTCCGGGTCCTCGTCGTACAGCCCCTCCACGTCCCAGCCCCGGTCGCCGGGGAACGGCGAGATGCCGTCCCGGCCGCCCGACACCAGCTCCCACAGGTCCTCGGGAGTCTGCACGCCGCCCGGGTAGCGGCAGCTCATCCCCACGATCGCGATGGGTTCGGTGGCCTCGGCCTCGACCTCGCGAAGCCGTCGAGTCGTCTGACGCAGATCGGCAGTGACCCGCTTCAGGTAGTCAACGAGCTTCGTTTCGTCCGCCATCGGTGTATCGCCTTTCAAGGAATCTCTGTGCTTCGGATCTCGGATCACGTGCGGGAGGAACGCGGGTGGGACGTGGGGGAGCGGGCCGGGGAAGGGGCGGTCGTGGTTACAGGGATCCGAATTCCTTGTCGATCAGGTCGAACAGTTCGTCGGTGGTGGCCGATTCGATCTCACGCACCTCGGACGCCGCACGAGCGCCGCTCGCGGCGTCCGCGGGGTGAGACGGATCCGCGCCGGCCGTGCCGAGCGCCTCCAGGAGGGCGCGCAGCCGGGCCTCCGCCTTCGCGCGCAGCGCGTCGTCCCCCGCGATCGAGGCGAGGACCGGCTCCAGCGAGTCCAGCCGCTCGGCCAGCGCCTGCTCCGCGTACGTGTCGACCAGCTCGGCCCGCAGGTACCCGGCGAGGGCGGCGGGCGTCGGATAGTCGAAGACCACCGTCGCGGGCAGGGCCAGCCCCGTCACCGGGCCCAGGCCGTTGCGCAGTTCGAGCGCGGTGAGGGAGTCGAAGCCCAGCTCGCGGAACTGCCGCTCGCCGTCCACGGCCGAGGCCCGCGCATGGCCGAGCACCAGCGCCACCTGCCCGCACACCAGCTCCAGCAGGACGGCGTCCCGGTCCTCGGCGGGCAGCGCCAGCAGCCGGTCGCGCAGCGAAGGCCCTGCCGTACCGCCTCCGGTGGCCCGCTCGCCGTCCGCCGCCCGGGCCGCGCTCCGGCGGACCGGACCGGCGGTCAGGGTGCGGAGCAGGGCGGGGACCTGGTCGCGGGCGCGGAGGGTGGGCAGGTCGAGGGGGACGGGGACGAGGAGGGCCTCGTCGGTGGCGAGGGCGGCGTCGAAGAGGGCGAGGCCCTGGTCGACGGTGAGGACCCGCACTCCCGAGCGGCCGATGCGTTCGACGTCCTCGTCGGAGAGGGTGTCGCCCATGCCGCCGACCCCGGCCCACAGGCCCCAGGCCAGGGCCAGGCCGGGCAGCCCGGCGGCGCGGCGCTCGGCCATCAGCGCGTCGAGGTAGGAGTTCGCGGCGGCGTAGCCGCCCTGGCCGGGGCTGCCGAAGACACCGGCGACGGAGGAGAACACCACGAACGCCGAGAGGTCCGCGCCCGCGTCCCGGGTCAGCTCGTGCAGGTTGACGACCGCCTCCGCCTTGGGCCGCATGACCCCGGCCAGCCGCTCGGCGGTCAGCGCCCCGATCACCCCGTCGTCGAGTACCCCGGCGGAGTGGACGACGCCGGTCAGCGGCCGGTCGAGGGAGTCCAGCAGGGCGGCGAGCGCCTCGCGGTCGGCGGCGTCGCAGGCCGCGATCCGCACCCGCGCCCCCAACCGCTCGATGTCCGCGGCCAGTTCGGCGGCGCCGGGGGCCGCTTCGCCGCGCCGGCTGGTCAGGAGCAGGTCGCGGACCCCGTGCTCGGTGACCAGGTGGCGGGCGAACAGGGCGCCCAGCCCGCCGGTACCGCCGGTGACCAGGACGGTCCCGTCCCCGAACGCGGGACGGACCGGCTCGGTGGCCGCCGCCCGGGCCAGCCGCGGTACGAGCACCAGCCCGCCGCGCAGCGCGAACTGGGCCTCGTCGGTGCCGAGCGCCCGGGGCAGCAGCCCCCAGCCCGCGTCCTCGTCCGCCGCCTCCACGAGCACGAACCGGCCCGGGTTCTCGGCCTGCGCGGAACGCACCAGCCCCCACACCGCCGCCGTGTCCGGATCCTGCCCGGGCGCGGTGAACACCAGCCGGGAGGCGGCGTACCGGCCGTCGGCCAGCCAGGACTGCAGCACGCTGAGGGCCTCCGCCGCCGTGCCCGGCACCGGAAGCAGCACCAGGTCCGGCACCGCCCGGCCCCCGTCCACGGCCGCCCGCAGCCCGTCCAGGTCCGCGTACGCGGCGAAGGGGACGCCCGCCCGCTTCAGCCCCCGCCCGGCCGCCGACGGCCCTTCGGCGTCGACCACCGCCCAGTCCAGGACCGACTCGGCGGCCTCGGCGAAGGAGGCCTCCGCCCACTCCAGGCGGAACAGCGCGTCCCGCAGCGCTGCGTCCCCGAACTGCTCCGCCGACACGGGGCGCAGGGACAGGGACTCGACGGCGGCGACGGGCGCCCCGCTCCGGTCGGCGAGGGCCAGCGCGACGGAGTCCGCCCCCGCGGCCGCGATCCGCACCCGCAGGGCGGAGGCGCCGGCGGCGTACAGGGAGACCCCGGACCAGGAGAACGGGAGCCGCGCCCCGCCCTCGTCCGACAGGAAGGAGCCCAGGCCGATGCCGTGCAGGGCGGCGTCCAGCAGTGCCGGGTGCAGCCCGTAGCGGCCCGCGTCGGCGGCCGCGTCCTCGGGGAGGGAGACCTCCGCGTAGATCTCCCCGCCGAGCTTCCAGGCGGCCTGCAGCCCCTGGAACACCGGGCCGTAGTCGAGGCCCAGCCCGGACATCGCGGCGTACAGCCCGTCCGTGTCGAGGGGCTCCGCCCCGGCCGGCGGCCACTCCGGCGCCCCGGCCTCGGGGGCACGGTCGGCGAAGGACAGCGTGCCGTCGGCGTGCCGGGTCCAGGGCTCCCCGGCGGGGGCGTCCTCGGCCCGGGAGTAGACCCGTACGGACCGCCGCTCCTGTACGTCCGGCGCGCCGACCAGCACCCGGACCTGGATCCCGCCGTCCTCGGGCAGGACGAGGGGGGCCGCGAGGGTCAGCTCGTCGAGGGTGTTGCAGCCGGCCTCGTCACCGGCCCGCACGGCCAGCTCGACGAGCGCGGCGCCCGGTACGACGGCCTGTCCCATGACCCGGTGGTCGTCGAGCCAGCGGTGCGTGCGCAGGGACAGCCGGGCGGTGAACAGGAACTCCTCGGACTCGGGCAGCGTGACCGCCGCCCCGAGCAGCGGGTGGTCCGCCGCGTCCAGCCCGGCCTGCCCGGCGTCGGCGGTGGAGGCCGCCGTGTCGTGGATCCAGAAGGTCTCGTGCTGGAAGGCGTACGAGGGGAGGCCGACGCGGGCGACGTCCGAGCCGGCGAAGTAGGCCGCACGGTCGGCGAGTCCGGCCGCGGTGAGCAGCCGGGCCAGGGCGGTGACCACGGACTCGGCCTCGTCGCGGCCCCGGCGGAGGGTGGGGACGAGAGCGGTGCTCTCGCCGGTCAGGCAGGGGCGGGCCATGGCCGTGAGCACGGCGTCCGGGCCCAGTTCGAGGAAGGCGGTGGCGCCTTCGGTTTCGAGGGTGCGGACGGCGTCGTGGAAGCGGACGGCTTCGCGGACGTGGTCCACCCAGTAGTCGGGGCGGGCTATTTCGTCGGTGACGAGTCCGCCGGTCAGCGCGGAGACGAAGGCGATGTTCGGCGTGCCGAAGTCGAGCCCCGCGACGACCGTGCGGAACTCCTCCAGCATGGGGTCCATCAGCGGGGAGTGGAAGGCGTGGCTGACGCGCAGGGCCTTCGCCTTCACGCCCTGGGCGGTGAGGAGGGCGACGACGCCTTCGACGGCTTCGCGGGCTCCGGATATGACGACGGCGTTCGGTCCGTTGACGGCGGCGATGGCGGCGCCCGGGACGAGGAGCGGGGTGACCTGCTCCTCGCCCGCCTGGACGGAGACCATGACCCCGCCCTCGGGCAGGGCTTCCATGAGCTTGCCGCGTGCGGTGACGAGGGTGGCTGCGTCGCGCAGGGACAGGACCCCGGCGACGTGTGCGGCGGCGATCTCGCCGACGGAGTGCCCGCCGACGAAGCGCGGGACGACGCCCCAGGATTCGACGAGGCGGTACAGGGCGACTTCGATGGCGAAGAGGGCCGGCTGGGTGGTTCCGGTGCGGTCGAGAGCCTCGGGGTCCTCGCCGAAGACGGCCTCCTTGAGCCCGTCCCCGAGCTCCGCGCACACCGCGTCGAACGCGGCCGCGAACACCGGGAACGCCTCGTACAGTTCGCGGCCCATCCCCGGCCGCTGGCTGCCCTGCCCGGTGAACAGCACCGCGAGCCGGCCCCGTCCCGTCGCCTGGCCGGTGACCACCGAGGGGCTGGGCTCGCCCGACGCCAGGGCCGTCAGACCGTCCGCCAGCGCCTCGCGGCCCCGGGCCACGACCACCGCCCGGTGCTCCATCCCGGTCCGCCCCGTCAGGGAGTACGCCACCTCGGCGAGCCCGAGCTCGGGGTTCCGCTCAAGGTGCCCGGCCAGTCGCGCGGCCTGCGCCCGCAGGGCCTCGGGGGAGCGGGCCGACAGCGCCACCGGGACCGGCCCGGAGACGGCGGGGCGCGCCGGGACGGCCGTGGCGGGGGCGGCCTCCAGGATGACGTGGGCGTTGGTGCCGCTGATGCCGAACGAGGAGACGCCCGCGCGCCGGGGCCGCCCGGCCTCGGGCCATGGCTGCGCCTCGGTGAGGAGTTCGACGGCGCCCGCCGACCAGTCGATGTGGCTGGACGGGGCGTCCACGTGCAGGGTGGGCGGCAGCACGCCGTGGCGCATGGCCTGCACCATCTTGATGACCCCCGCCGCGCCGGCGGCGGCCTGCGTGTGCCCGATGTTCGACTTGATGGACCCCAGCCACAGCGGCTCGCCGCCCTCGCGGTCCTGCCCGTACGTCGCGAGGAGGGCCTGGGCTTCGATCGGGTCGCCGAGCTTGGTGCCGGTGCCGTGCGCCTCGACGGCGTCGACGTCGGCGGCGGTCAGCCCGGCCGCGTCCAGTGCCTGGCGGATCACCCGCTGCTGGGAAGGTCCGTTGGGGGCGGTCAGGCCGTTGCTCGCGCCGTCCTGGTTGACGGCGGAGCCGCGGACGACGGCCAGTACCGGGTGTCCGTTGCGCACGGCGTC
>NZ_JBFBGN010000203.1:0-9011 GCF_040684675.1 Streptomyces sp. NPDC089915
AGGGGCCCCGCCACGTCAGTGGCGGGGCCCCTCGGCTTGTGCTCGCGCCCGCGGTCAGGCGGACTTGCGGCTGTCCCGCGGATGCACGGCGATGTTCATGGCGCCGGAGCGAAGGACGGCCAGCCGTTCGGCCAGCACCTCCTCGAGCTCCTCGCGAGTGCGTCGCTCCATGAGCATGTCCCAGTGCGTTCGCGCAGGCTTGCCCTTCTTCTCTTCGGGCCCGTCCCCGTCCACGAGGAGTGCCATGGCGCCGCACGCCTTGCACTCCCACTCCGGCGGAATCTCTGCCTCAACCGAGAACGGCATCTCAAATCGATGTCCGTTCTGGCATGCGTACTCCACCGCCTGGCGCGGGGCCAGATCGATGCCGCGGTCCGTCTCGTAGCTGGTAACCACGAGCCGCGTACCGCGGAGAGCTCGCTCACTCATGAATCGTGCCTCCCGGGCTTGTCGCCCACAGGACAGGTGTCGCTGTCGTCGTCATCCGGTCAACGTCCGGTCGGCGGTATAGATTCCCGCTCCGGGTCATGCGTCGCCCGTCGTGCCGCCCCTTGTTGTACCCACCAGTGCCCGTTTTGTCACATCTGGCAGCAGATGTCACCCAACGTCTCTATTTCATGAACGCGCAGTAACGGTCCGCCTGGCAGGCCAAAGGCGTACACTACCGGCCGATCGCCATAACGTCGAAATCCGTTCGGAACTCGTTCACGAGTCCGGACGGATCCCGGCTCAGACGCGCACCGGAACAGGATTCCCCGCCGCCTCCACCGCACGCCGCACCGGCACTCGGGCGAGCAGGGCGAAACCCAGTGCGAAGAAGACCACCAGCGAGATGATCGCGTCCCGGTAGCTGCCCGTGAGCTGGTACGTCAGTCCGAAAACCAGCGGTCCCACCCAGCTCAGCCCGCGGTCGCTCATCTCGTACGCGGAGAAGTACTCGGCCTCCTTGCCCGCCGGCACCAGGTGCGAGAACAGCGAGCGCGACAGCGCCTGGCTCCCGCCCAGCACCAGCCCGATCATCGCGGCGAGCGCGAAGAACCACACCGGGGTCTCGGCCGGCAGGAAGTACCCGGCCCCCAGCGTCAGGGCCCAGGCGGCCAGCGAGCCGAGGATCGTCCGCTTCGCCCCGTACGATGCCGCCAGCCGGCCCATCGCCAGCGCGCCGACCACGGCGAGGATCTGGACCAGCAGCACGGCCACGATCAGCGTGGACTGCTCCAGCCGCAGCTCCTCCGACCCGTACACCGAGGCCTGGGAGATCACCGTCTGCACCCCGTCGTTGTAGACCAGGTACGCCAGCAGGAACGACAGGGTCAACGGATAGCGCCGCATGTCCCTCAGCGTGGCCACCAGCTGCCGCCAGCCGCTGACGGCCGGTGCCGCGCCCGCCTCCCGGACCACCGCCCGGTCCCGCAGCCGGCGCAGCGGGATGACCGCGAAGGCCCCCCACCACAGGCCCGCCGAGGCCAGGCAGATCCGCACCGCGGCCCCCTCGGAGAGCCCGAAGGAGTCGTGGCCCTGGAACAGCACCAGGTTCAGCACGAGCACGAACGCGCCCGAGGTGTAGCCGAAGGCCCAGCCCCGCGAGGAGACGGTGTCCCGCTCGTCCGGGGTCGAGATCTGCGGCAGGAAGGCGTTGTAGAGCACCATCGAGACCGCCAGCGAGGCGTTCGCGACGATCAGCAGGACCCCGCCCAGCAGGTAGCGGTCCCCGTCCAGGAAGAACATCCCCGCCGTCGCCGCCGCCCCGGTGTACGCGGCCGCCGCCAGCAGCGGCTTCTTGCGGCCGCTGCGGTCCGCCGCCGCCCCCGCCAGCGGCATGACCAGCACGGCCAGGATCACCGACAGCGACACCGAGTAGGCGAAGAACGACCCGGCCCGCACCGGTATGCCCAGCGGGTGCACGTAGCCCTCGGCGTCGGCGGCCGCCTTGGCCACCGCCGTCAGGTAGGGCCCGAGGAACACGGTGAGCACGCTCGTCGAGTAGACCGAGCAGGCGAAGTCGTAGAAGTACCAGCCGTGCTGTTCGCGCTTGCGCGCGGCGGCCCCTTCGGCGGCGGCTCTGCCGTCCTCCGCACCGGATTCCGCTTCGTTTTCCGTACGCTCGGTCATGAGCGCCCCCTCGCCGTTCCCCGTAGGACGCCGGCCACCGCACCGGGCGCGGGGGTCCTGCGGCCCGTCAGGCCCAGGCCCCGCGCCGGTCCAGCACCGTGCGCAAGATGTCGATCCGGTCGGTCATGATGCCATCGACACCCAGGTCGAGAAGAGCCTCCATGCGTTCCGGTTCGTTCACGGTCCACACGTGCACCTGGAGTCCCCGCTCGTGCGCGGTGCGTACGAAGCGCCGGTCCACCACCCGGATGCCCGCCTGGGTCTCCGGCACCTGCGCCGCCACCGCGCCCACCCGCAGGGCCGCCGGGATCGCCCACGACCGCAGCCGCAGCCCCAGCACGCCCCGCACCCCGTACGAGGTCGCCAGCCGGGGGCCGGCGATCTTCTGCGCCCGGGCCACCCGGCTCTCCGAGAAGGAGCCCACGCACACCCGGTCCCAGACCCCGGCCCGGGCGATCAGGTTCACCAGCGGGTGCAGGGCCGACTCGTCCTTCACGTCCACGTTCCAGCGGGCGTCCGGGAACTCCTCCAGCAGCTCCTCGAACAGCGGCAGCGGCTCGCTCCCCGCCACCCGCGCCTCCCGCACCCGGCTCCAGGGCAGGTCCCGGATCCGGCCCGTCGCGTCGGTGACCCGGTCCAGGGTGGCGTCGTGGAAGGCCACCAGCTTCCCGTCCGCCGTCGCGTGGACGTCGGTCTCGAAGTACCGGTAGCCCGCCCCGGCGGCCCGGCGGAAGGCGGCGGCGGTGTTCTCCAGCCCGTCCGCCGCCCCGCCCCGGTGGGCGAAGGGGATCGGGGCGGGGTGGTCGAGGTAGGGGTGGCGAAGGCGTACGTGGGTCACGGCCGCAGTATGCACGCCGGACCCCCCGGGACGGGAGCGCCCGCGTGGACGGACGGTGAACGCCCCCGGCCGCCCGCCGGGCCGGGGCGGCCGGCCCGGACCCCGTCTGGTCCGGGTGGACCGCGCCGTGACACCCTGGAGGCCGCGGAACCAATCCAATCCCGGCCCCGGACCCCGTCGGCCGGGGCCAATCCGATGAAG
Source organism: Streptomyces sp. NPDC089915 (assembly GCF_040684675.1). Lineage (NCBI taxonomy): Bacteria > Bacillati > Actinomycetota > Actinomycetes > Kitasatosporales > Streptomycetaceae > Streptomyces > Streptomyces sp. NPDC089915. The sequence goes on from NZ_JBFBGN010000203.1 coordinate 3,152, forward strand.
GTGGACCGGACGCCATGGCTCAGTGGACCTCAGCGGTCGGCACCGCACAGCTCGCCCGGCTGATCACCTCGCAGCAGGACCGGCCCGCCGTGCCCGGCGCCCGCAAGGCGCCCGCGTACCGCACCCTCGCCGACGGGATCCGGCTGCTCGTCCTGGAGGGCCGCGTCCCCGTCGCCGCCCGGCTGCCCGCCGAGCGCGAACTGGCCGTCGCCCTCTCCCTCAGCCGCACCACCGTCGCCGCCGCCTACGAGGCCCTGCGCGGCGAGGGCTTCCTGGAGTCCCGCCGCGGCGCCGGCAGCTGGACCTCCGTACCGGCCGGGAACCCGCTCCCGGCCCGGGGCCTGGAACCGCTCCCGCCGGAATCCCTCGGCTCCATGATCGACCTGGGCTGCGCCGCCCTCCCGGCCCCCGAGCCCTGGCTCACCAAGGCCGTCCAGGGCGCCCTGGAGGAGCTACCGCCGTACGCCCACACCCACGGCGACTACCCGGCCGGCCTGCCCGCGCTGCGCCGGATGCTCGCCGACCGCTACACCGAGCGCGGCATCCCGACCATGCCCGAGCAGATCATGGTCACCACCGGCGCCATGGGCGCCATAGACGCCATCTGCAGCCTCTTCGCCGGCCGGGGCGAGCGGATCGCCGTCGAGTCCCCCTCCTACGCCAACATCCTCCAGCTGATGCGCGCCGCCGGGGTCCGCCTGGTGCCCGTCGCCATGGGCGCCGGGCTGAGCGGCTGGGACATGGACGTCTGGCGGCAGGTGCTGCGCGACGCGGCCCCGCGCCTGGCCTACGTCGTCGCCGACTTCCACAACCCGACCGGCGCCCTGGCCTCCGACGACCAGCGCCGGGCCATGGTCGAGGCCGCCCGCTCCGCCGGGACCGTCCTGATCGCCGACGAGACCATGGCCGAGCTCCGGCTGGACCCGGAGCCGGCCATGCCGCGCCCCGTGTGCTCCTTCGACCCGGCCGGCTCCACGGTGGTCACCGTCGGCTCCGCCAGCAAGGCCTTCTGGGCGGGCATGCGGATCGGCTGGGTCCGGGCGGCCCCCGACGTCATCCGCAGCCTGGTCGCGGCCCGCGCCTACGCCGACCTCGGCACCCCGGTGCTGGAGCAGCTCGCGGTGAACTGGCTGATGCGGACCGGGGGCTGGGAGGAGGCCGTCGGGATGCGCCGGGTGCAGGCCCGGGAGAACCGGGACGCGCTGGTCGCGGCGGTGCGCCGGGAGCTCCCGGACTGGGAGTTCGAGGTACCGGCCGGGGGGCTCACCCTGTGGGCCCGGGCCGGCGGGCTGTCCGGGTCGCGGCTGGCGGAGGTGGGGGAGCGGGTCGGCGTCCGCGTCCCCTCGGGGCCCCGGTTCGGGGTGGACGGGGCCTTCGAGGGCTACGTCCGGCTGCCGTTCACCGTGGGCGGGCCGGTGGCCGAGGAGGCCGCCGCGCGCCTGGCGGCGGCGGCCCGCCTGGTCGGTACGGGGGCGGGCGGCGGGGCGGAGCCGCCCCGCACGTTCGTGGCCTGACCGGCCTGACCGGCCTGACCGGCCTGACCGGCCTGACCCGCCTGACCGGCCTGGGCTACGGGGCTTCCGCCGCGACCTCCGGGAGCCCTTCGGCGCCGAGGGCCGAGGCCTGGGCCGGGGGGAGTTCCTTGAGCGGTCCCGGGGCCGCCTGCGGGCCCTCGCCGCCGCCCGGGCCCGCCGCCTGCCGCTCGGGCAGCAGCTCCAGCACGGCGTGGCGGTGCGCGGGGTGCGTGCCGTCGTCGTACGGGTCCGGGGTGGCGGGCACCTGGAGCCGGTGGACCGGGCCGGTGCCGAGCCGGGCGTAGCCGCGGCCGGGCGGGAGCTGCGGGGCCGGGGTGGTGTGCGGGGGCAGCCCGAGGACGTCGGTGAGCTGCTGGACGGGTGCGGGCCCGAGGGCGACGCGGGCCCGGGTGTGCTGCCAGACGGCGTCGCCGATCAGCTCCAGGTGGTCGAACTGCTCGGCGACGACCACCGTGACGTGCGCGGCGCGGCCGTGCCGCAGGGGCACCTGGAGCTGGGCGAGCGGGTCGGGCCGGCCCTCGGCGGTCGCGAGGTGCGCGAGCACGCTGGGCCGGTCCAGCAGGATCCACAGCGGCCGCCGGATGTCCTCGGGGGCGGGCCGGCCGGCCTCGCGGGCCCGGTGCGCGGCGATCAGGCGCCGCTCGGTCTCGTGGGCGGCCCACTCGACGGTGGCCAGGGCGCCGGTGGGGCCGCACTCGACGGCCAGCACGCCCGCGCGCCCGGCCAGGCAGGCGTACTCGTTGCTGCCGCCGCCCTCCACGATCATCACGTCGCCGCCCTGGCGCAGCGCCTGGAGGGCGATGGAGCGCAGCAGGGTGGTGGTGCCCGCGCCGGGCTGGCCCACGGCCAGCAGGTGCGGTTCGGCGGAGCCGGGGCCGGTCCGCCAGATGACGGGCGGCAGGTCGCGGTGTTCGTCGCCCTCCAGGACCGGCAGGGTGCGCCGGACCCCCTCGGGGTCGGTGAAGCCGAGGACGCACTCGCCGGGCGAGGTCACGAACGGCTGGGCGGCGATCCCGGTGGGCAGCGCCTCCAGCACGCTCAGGTCGAGCCGGTTGGCCTCCTCGTCCCAGACGAAGAGGTACTCCCGGCCGCGCCCGGACTTGGCGTGCAGCAGGGCCTCGATCCGGGCCCGCGAGGCCGCCTCCCCGTCGGTGAAGTAGGCGGGGTAGCGGATCCGCAGCCGGGTGACGCGGCCCTCGGCGTCGAAGGCGTGGTCGCTGAAGGCGTCGTCGAAGCCGCCGCCGTGGGCGAAGAGCGGGTTCGGGTCCTCCGGGGCGGAGAAGTAGGGCACGAGGGCCTCGTAGAGGGAGCGCAGCCGATCGGTCTCGGCGTCGCTGGGCCCGGTCTTCGCCGGGGTGCGGTCGCGTCCGTGCCAGCCCGCCGCCGCCATGAGCGCGAGCAGCGCAGTGACCGGCCCGTACGGGACGAGCGCGACCACGAGGACGCAGGCGGCCCCCAGGAACAGCGCGGGTCCCCGCTTGTCCTTGGGGGTCGCGGCCCATTTGCGGCGGCCGGCGGCGGCCAGCACGCGCAGTCCGCGCCCGATGACCAGGAGCGGATGGAGGACGTCCGTGGCGTTGTCGGCCGCCGTGCGGGCGAGATCGCGGCCCCGGGCGAGCGAGGTGCTGCCACTGGTGAGGATGCGGGGGAGTGGGCGCCGGGCCACGGTCGTCTCCTGTGTGGTGGGGCGGGGGAGGTCTAGAGCTTGATCCCGCCGAGCAGGCTCGCGAGGCTCGCCGTGCTGGCGGTGATGCTCGGGGCGATCGCGGAGCCGGCGAGGAAGAAGCCGAAGAGCGCGCAGACGAAGGCGTGCGTCAGCTTCATCCCGTCCTTCTTGAAGAACAGGAAGCAGATGATGCCGAGCAGTACGACGCCTGAGATCGACAGGACCATGGGAGTTCTCCTGTGAGCGGATCGGTAGGGAAGGTCACCATCAGTTGTTCCAGGCTCACAGGAAGTATCAATGCGACAAAAGGTGCATACGGGTGAACCTTCGGGTTTTTCACTTGACCGGCCCCTCCCGGCTGGCGCGTCGGCCTCCGGCGGTGTCAGGTGCACGGACCACCGACATCCTTGCCTCGGACCGACCCCCTCATGTCCCCGACCTGGCGCTACTCTGGCGATTCACCCGTACGGACGCAGTGCCGGGCACCCCCCTGCCCGCCCGGCCTGGGCAGACTCCTGCCCCATGCGACGTGAGAAGACCGAAAGGCGGTACGACCGATGAGCGAGCACCAGGACGCGCCCGACGAGGACGTCATCGAGCTGGCCACCAAGATCTTCGACCTCGCCCGGCAGGGTGAGACGGAGACCCTGGCCGCCTACCTCGACGCCGGGGTCCCCGCGAACCTCACCAACGACCGCGGCGACACCCTCGTCATGCTCGCCGCCTACCACGGCCACGCCGACGCCGTCACCGCCCTGCTGGCCCGGGGCGCCGAGGCCGACCGGGCCAACGACCGGGGCCAGACCCCGCTCGCCGGCGCCGTCTTCAAGGGCGAGGAAGCCGTCATCCGGGCGCTGCTCGCCGGCGGCGCGGACCCGAACGCCGGGACCCCGTCCGCGGTGGACACGGCCCGCATGTTCAACAAGGCCGACCTGCTGGAACTCTTCGGAGCCAAGTAATCCGCTTATTCCCCCGCCCGGCCCGGGCCGGGACGGGCCCGGGACCTCACGGCTTGGTCACGACGCCCTTAAATGTGGTCGCGGCGCACAAACCGCCTGGGTCATCATGGCGTCGGATTCGATTCGCGGACATGACGGACGGGCAGGAGCGGGCTGGACACGAAGGGTGTCCACACCCACCCCTGCCGGACCGGCCGGCACGGACGCGAAGCACCGACGAGAGTGAGAAGGCAATGGTCTACATCGAGCGGAACATGACGGCGGACGTCCTCACATGCTGTTACGCGGCCCTGTGAATCCCGATTCCCGGTTGCGTCCCCAGCTTGATTTGAGGCCATTCCCATGTTCGAACCAGTCATAGCGCCGAGCGGCACCCTGCTCGGCCTCCTCCAGCGCGGCCGCGGCGACGGCACGCTGCACGCCCTCGCGGCGCCCCGGCCGGAGGCCCTCGCGGCCCTCGACGAGTGCGTGACCCGTGACCCGCGGCAGGACTGGCAGGTCGAGAACCGGTCGCTGTACTACGCACGCCTGTACCTGGACCTCGACGGCCCCCTCGGCGCCATCGAGGCCCACCTCTTCGGCGTCGACGACCTCGTCGACGAGGAGGACCACCGCACCGGGCTCGCCCTGTCCGTCCTCGGACACCTGGCCTCCTACGGCCGCGACGACGCGCTCATGCTGCTGCGCCGCTACGCCGCCTCCGGAGCCAACTGGGCCTGGGCCCTCGACGAGCTCGCCCTGCGCGACGACGACGAGGGGCTGCGCTCCCTCGCCGACCCGGTCCTCGCCCGCTTCCCCGAGACCGCCGACGGCGGGGCGCGGCTGGCCGCCGCCGTGCGCGACGCCTACGAGCCCCGGCCGTGGAGCCTGTGGGAGGAGCTGCCGCAGTACGGGCAACGCCTGCGCGCCGCCCGCCAGCAGGGCTCCTTCGACCGCTGGCAGCGCCAGCTCAACCCCAGCGGCCCCCGGCCCGGCTGGGGGGTGCGGGCCGTCTTCGACTGGGCCGCCGACGGGCTGAGCCGCGGCACCCCGCTGCACGTGCCCGCCGCGCGCTGCCTCGCGGCCGTGGCCGCGCCGGAGGACCGCCCGGAGATCCTGGCGGCCGCCGCCGGCGCCCAGGGCGAGGCCGCCCGGGCCACCGCCCTGCACCACCTGGTCCTCGCCGAACCGGAGAACCCGGCCGTCCTGGACCTCATCGAAGCCGCCGGCGACGAGCCGGCCGTGGCCGCCTACGAGCGCATGGGCGGCCCCGCCGCCCTCGAACGCGCCCGCCAGTGGGTCCACCGCCCCGACGCCCTCGGAGCGGCCGCCGCGGCCCTCCTGGCTGCCCGTGGCGGCGCCGACGACGCCGGCCTCGTGCTCGGCGCCCTGCGCAACACCGTCCGCGGCTCCGGCCCGGACTCCGTCCGGCTCTTCACCCTGGTGGACGGCGCGGGCCGGCTCGGCATCGGCTGCGCCGCGCCGGTGCTGCGCCACGTCTACCGCGAGACCTCCTCCTCCCACCTGCGCGGCCGCGCCGCCCGCGCCCTGGCCGGCACGGACCCCGCCTTCGGGGCGGGCTTCGCGGTCGAATGCCTCTGGGACTGCGAGGAGACCACCCGCGAGCTTCAGCTCCGATCCATCGGGGAGCTTTTCGCTGAAGTTGATCCTGGCGAACCCTGCGACCTGCACCTTCTTGAAGAACTCGCCGATGTCGACGA
>NZ_JBFBGN010000204.1:0-8954 GCF_040684675.1 Streptomyces sp. NPDC089915
GAGGGCTGCGGCGGCGGGCACGTCCCCAACGTCCTGAAGATGGCCGGCGTGCCGAACGTGATCGGCTCCTCCACCAACCCCACCCTGCCCTTCGGCCGGGACGCGGTCGCCGAGCACTACGGCATGATCGTCTCCGTCCACGACCTCAAGCCGGACCTCCCCGGCGACGCCGCCATGGCCCGCGACCGCATCCGCGCCGGAACCATGGGCGCGGAGGACGTCCTGCACGACCTGGGCGCCATCGGCATCACCTCCTCCGACGCCCAGGGCATGGGCCGCGCGGGGGAGACCGTCCGCCGCACCTTCGCCATGGCCGCCAAGATGAAGGGCGAGCTCGGCCCCCTCGACGGCGACGGCGAGGGCGACGACAACGCCCGCGTCCTGCGCTACATGGCCAAGCTGACCATCAACCCGGCCATCGCCCACGGCCTCGCCCACGAGATCGGCTCCATCGAGACCGGCAAGCTCGCCGACATCGTGCTGTGGCGCCCCCAGTTCTTCGGCGCCAAGCCGCAGCTCGTCCTCAAGTCCGGCTTCCCGGCCTACGGCGTCACCGGCGACCCCAACGCCGCCACCGACACCTGCGAGCCGCTGGTCCTCGGACCGCAGTTCGGCTCCTACGGGGCCACGGCCGCCGACATCTCCGTGGCCTTCGTCTCCGCGGCCGCCGCGGCCCTCGGCTCCGACGAGATGCCGACCCGCCGCCGGCGCGTCGCCGTACGCGGCACCCGCGGCATCGGCCCCAAGGACATGCTCCTCAACTCCCGGGTGGGCGCGGTCGATGTGGACGCGCGCAGCGGACTCGTCTCCCTCGACGGGGAACCGCTGCGCTCCGAACCGGCCGATTCGGTCTCCCTCAACCGCCTGTACTTCCTGTAAAGCCCGTTAGGACCTGCCATGAACGCACAGCCCGCGAACCCCGCCCAGCCCGCCGCCAACGGTTTCCGGATGCCCGCCGAGTGGACCCCCCACGAGCGCACCTGGATGGCCTGGCCCAGCCCCAACCCCACCTTCACCAACGAGCAGGAGCTCGCCGAGGCCCGCCAGGCCTGGGGCGCCGTCGCCCGCGCGGTGCGCGCCTACGAGCCGGTGACCCTCGTCGTCTCCCCGGGCGACGCCGACAGCGCCCGCGCCGTCGTCGGCGACGACGTCGAACTGGTCGAGCGCGACCTCGACGACGCCTGGATGCGCGACATCGGCCCGACCTTCGTCACCAACGAGGCCGGCGAGCTGGCGGCCGTGGACTGGACCTTCAACGGCTGGGGCGCCCAGGAGTGGGCCCGCTGGGACCACGACTCCAAGATCGCCCGGCACATCTCCGACATCGTCGGCACCCGCACCTTCAGCACCCCGCTGGTCAACGAGGGCGGCGCCATCCACGTCGACGGCGAGGGCACCGTGCTCCTCACCGACACCGTGCAGCTGGGCAAGGGCCGCAACCCCGACTGGACCCGCGAGCAGGTCGAGCGGGAGATCCACGCCCACCTCGGCACCACCAAGGCCATCTGGCTGCCCTACGGCCTGGCCGGCGACTACGGCACCTACGGCACCCAGGGCCACGTCGACATCGTCGCCGCCTTCGCCCGCCCCGGCGTGGTCATGGTCCACACCCAGCCCGACCCGGCCCACCCGGACCACGAGCGCTGCAAGACCATCGCGGCCATCCTGCGCTCCTCCACCGACGCGCAGGGCAGGCGGCTGGAGGTCGTGGAGATCCCGGCGCCGACCGTGCTGGAGGAGGACGGCGAGTGGGTGGACTACTCGTACATCAACCACTACCTCTGCAACGGCGGCGTGGTCCTGTGCTCCTTCGACGACCCGCGCGACGAGGAGGCCGCCGAGATCTTCCGCGGTCTGTTCCCCGAGCGGACCGTGACCCTCGTTGACGCACGTACGATTTTCGCCGGGGGTGGCGGTATCCACTGCATCACCCAGCAGCAGCCGAAGGTCTGACCCGGGGCTGCTCCGTGATCTGACGAAGGAGTGACCATGGCGGCGGGCGGAGTACCGGTACGGGCGGCGCGCAAGAACGCGCCCCCGCGCGAGGCCGTACTCGTCGCCGCCATGGCCACGATCGCCGAGCGCGGCCTCGACGGGCTGACCATGGCCGGCCTCGGCCGGCAGGTCGGCATGAGCAGCGGCCACCTCCTCTACTACTTCCGCAGCAAGGACGAGCTCCTGCTGCAGACCCTGGAGTGGAGCGAGGCCGAGCTCGGCGCCCGGCGCCGGTCCCTGCTCTCGCGCCGCGAGCCGGCGGGCGAGCGGCTGCGGGCGTACGTGGACCTGTACGTGCCCGACGGCGCGCGGGACCCGCACTGGACGCTGTGGCTGGAGGTCTGGAACCGCTCCCAGAACGCGGGTCCGGGCGAACGCGACCGGCAGGCCGCCATCGAGGGAGCCTGGCACCGCGACCTGGTCGCCCTCCTCGCCGAGGGCATCTCGCGCGGGGAGTTCCGCGCGGTCGACCCCGACCGCTTCGCGGCCCGGCTGCGGGCCCTGCTCGACGGGTTCAGCATCCAGGTGGCCGTCGGCCTGCCCGGCATAGGGCGCGAGGACATCCTGGAACACGTACGGGAATTCCTCACCCAGACCCTCGCGGCCTAGGGGTTTCCGGCCGCGGGCCGCCTGCCGGACGGTGGCTGCCCGCATGCTGAGACCGGCGTCCAGGGGCGGTGGAGCGTGTGACACACTGCGAGCGTGTCTGCTCAGCTCATGATTATGGACAGCAGCGCGCCGGTCCTCTGTGACCGCTGAACCGTGGAAAACCTCCGCGGCAGCGGGCACCGTGCCTCAGACCCGCGCGCAGACCTCTCGCACCCGCGAGAGGTTTTTTCGTTTCCCGGCCCGAAATCATGCCGGAAACGGGCGGCGCGCGATGATGGGGGCAGTGGATCCCCGGTCTCCGGAACCACTCATCCGACAGGAGTCAGATCAGCATGACGACGACAGAGGCGACTGCGCCGGCAGAGGCACTCGACGACGGTTTCCACGTCTTCGACACCACCCTGCGCGACGGTGCCCAGCGTGAGGGCATCAACCTCACGGTCGCGGACAAGCTGGCCATCGCCCGGCACCTGGACGACTTCGGAGTCGGCTTCATCGAGGGCGGCTGGCCCGGCGCCAACCCCCGCGACACCGAGTTCTTCGCCCGCGCCCGGGCCGAGATCCAGTTCAAGAACGCCCAGCTGGTCGCCTTCGGCGCCACCCGCCGGGCCGGCGGCTCCGCCGCCGAGGACCCGCAGGTCCGCGCCCTCCTGGAATCCGGCGCGCCGGTGATCACCCTCGTCGCCAAGTCCCACGACCGGCACGTCGAGCTCGCCCTGCGCACCACCCTGGACGAGAACCTGGAGATGGTCCGCGACACCGTCTCCTACCTGGTCTCCCAGGGCCGCCGCGTCTTCGTCGACTGCGAGCACTTCTTCGACGGCTACCGCGCCGACGCCGAGTACGCCAAGTCCGTCGTGCGCACCGCCCACGAGGCCGGCGCCGACGTGGTCGTCCTCTGCGACACCAACGGCGGCATGCTGCCCGCGCAGATCACCGCGGTCGTCTCCACGGTCCTCGCCGACACCGGCGCCCGCCTGGGCATCCACGCCCAGGACGACACCGGCTGCGCCGTCGCCAACACCCTCGCCGCCGTCGACGCGGGCGCCACGCACGTCCAGTGCACCGCCAACGGCTACGGCGAGCGCGTCGGCAACGCCAACCTCTTCCCCGTCGTCGCCGCGCTGGAGATCAAGTACGGGCGCACGGTCCTCCCCGAGGGCGCGCTGGCCGAGATGACCCGCATCTCCCACGCCATCGCCGAGGTCGTCAACCTCACCCCCTCCACCCACCAGCCCTACGTCGGTGTCTCCGCCTTCGCGCACAAGGCGGGCCTGCACGCCTCCGCGATCAAGGTCGACCCCGACCTGTACCAGCACATCGACCCCGAGCGGGTCGGCAACACCATGCGCATGCTGGTCTCCGACATGGCCGGCCGTGCCTCCATCGAGCTCAAGGGCAAGGAGCTCGGCGTCGACCTCGGCGGCGACCGCGCCCTGATCGCCCGCGTGGTCGAGCGGGTCAAGGAGCGCGAGCTGGCCGGCTACACCTACGAGGCCGCCGACGCCTCCTTCGAGCTGCTGCTGCGCGCCGAGGCCGAGGGCCGGGCCCGGCGGTACTTCCGCGTGGAGTCCTGGCGCGCGATCGTCGAGGACCGCCCGGACGGCACCCACGCCAACGAGGCCACGGTCAAGCTGTGGGCCAAGGGCGAACGCATCGTCGCCACCGCCGAGGGGAACGGCCCGGTCAACGCCCTGGACCGGGCCCTGCGCGTCGCCCTGGAGCGCTTCTACCCCCAGCTGGCCAAGTTCGAGCTGATCGACTACAAGGTCCGCATCCTGGAGGGCAAGCACGGCACGGAGTCCACGACCCGCGTCCTGATCGCCACCACCGACGGCACCCGCGAATGGAACACCGTGGGCGTCGCCCCGAACGTCATCGCCGCCTCCTGGCAGGCCCTGGAGGACGCCTACACCTACGGCCTCCTGCACGCGGGCGTCGAACCGGCGGAGTAGCCCCCGGACCGCCCCCGGCCCTTATGCCCGGCTCACACGGGAAAGGTCCGGTTCGGGTAGCGTCGTCGTCATGAGGACCAGGCTGATATCCGTACGCGTGGGATCGCTGCTGTCCGGTCTGCTGCTGGCCCTGTCCGTGGCGGCGCTCGGCGGCGCCCCCGCCGCGGTCGCGGCCGACGGCGGGACCGCGGCGGTGGCGGAGGCGCTCAAGAAGGGCCCGGTCTACGTGGACCCCGGGGCCGCCGCACAGCTGTCGCAGGTCCAGGCGGACGCCCTGGCCGCGAAGATCAAGGCGGCCGGCAAGCCGCTGTTCGTCGCCGTGCTGCCCGCCACCACGGCCTTCCCCGCCGACAGCGTGCTGCGCACCGTCCGCACCGAGACCGGTGTCACCGGGCTCTACGCCATCCGGCTCGGCGACGGCTTCAACGCCGGGGCCGACCCGGCCGTCATGCCCCGCAACGCCGTGCGCAACCTCACCGACGCGGTCAAGGCGGGCGGGACCGTGGACGCCGCGACCGAGCTGAACAACTTCGTCGACCAGGCCCTCCCGCAGCTGAAGGGCCACGCCCCGGCCTCCTGGGGCGGCGGGGCCGGCGGCGACGGCGGATCCTCCGCCGGCACGCTGATCGCCCTCGGAGCGGTGGCCGTACTCGGCGGCGGGGGCGGCTACCTGCTGGTCAAGCGGAACCGGAAGAAGAAGGAAGAGGCCCGGCGGGAGGCCATCGCCAGGCTGAGCGTGGTCGTCGACGAGGACATCACCGCCTTCGGCGAGGAACTCGAACGGCTCGACTTCCACCCCGGCGAGCCCGGCGCGGACGACGCCATGCGCAAGGACTACGAGCAGGGGCTCGACTCCTACGAACGGGCCAAGCAGATCATGGCCTCGGTGCAGCGCCCCGAGGAGGTCCAGGGCGTGACCCAGGCGCTGGAGGACGGCCGCTACGCGCTCGCCAGCCTCGACGCCCGGCGGCGGGGAGAGCCCGTGCCCGAGCGGCGCGCGCCCTGTTTCTTCGACCCCCGGCACGGGCCGAGCACCGAGGACGCGCAGTGGGCCCCGCCCGGTGGGGCGGCGCGTACGGTGCCGGTCTGCGCGGCGGACGCCGTCCGGCTGAAGGACGGCCTGGACCCGGCGGTGCGCACCGTGGACACCGAGTACGGTCCGCGCCCCTACTACGACGCCGGCCCGGCCTACGGCCCCTGGGCGGGCGGCTACTTCGGGGGCGGCATGCTGCCCGGCCTGCTGATGGGCACGATGCTCGGGTCGATGATGTCCACTCCGGCCTACGCCTCCGACTTCGGCGGCGGTACGGGCGGGGGAGGGTTCGAGGGCGGAGACGTCTCCGGGGCCGACTTCAACCCGTCCGACTTCGGCGGCGGGGACTTCGGCGGCGGTGGCGGCTTCGACGGGGGCGGGGGATTCGACGGCGGGGGCGGCTGGTAGCCGCCCCCGGGGGCTCCGGTCAGGCCTGCTTGATCGCCGAGATGTCGAAGGTCAGCTTCACCTTGTCGCTGACCATCACACCGCCGGCCTCCAGGGCGGCGTTCCAGGTCAGGCCCCAGTCGGAGCGCAGGATCTCCGCCGAGCCCTCGAAGCCCACGCGCTCGTTGCCGTACACGTCGGTGGCCGAGCCGGCGAACTCCAGGTCGATGGAGAGCGGGCGCGTGACGTCCTTGATGGTCAGGTCGCCGCTGATGCGGTAGGTGTCGCCGCCGACGCGGGCCGCCGAGGTGGAGCGGAAGCTCATCAGCGGGAAGGCCTCGGCGTCGAAGAAGTCACCGCCGCGCAGGTGGGCGTCGCGGTCGGCGATGCCGGTGTTCACCGAGGCGATCTTGACGTCGATCGAGGCGGTGGAGCGCGACGGGTCGCCGCCGTCGAGGTGCAGCGCACCCTCGTGCTCGCCGAAGGCGCCGCGGACGTTGGTCACCATCGCGTGGCGGACGGTGAAGCCGATGCTGCTGTGGCCGGCGTCGATGACGTAGTCACCGGTGAGCGCGGCGAGCGCGGGGTCGACGTCGAGCGTGGCGACCGCGCTCTCCTGGACGGGGGCGGCGGTGCGGGTGCGGCGGGAGAAGAGAGCCATGACGTCCTCCGGGGAAGTCTCGGTTTGGTTCAAAGTTCAACAAGAGCAACGCTAGAGCTATTCCGTTCAAATTTCAACTACATCACTCGTTCGGGTGTGGTTTTGTGGAACTTCCACAAAGGCCGAAGGTCCCCACTGGGGGAGTCCATGCATGCTCCGGCGGTTCTGTCCGGCCCGCACAGCCGGAGGCGCCCGAGACTGTGCGGAACCAACGGAGGGTTTTGCGGGCCCGGCTTCGTAAGGTCGGTACATGACCGTTGTGGACCAGACTCCGAGCGAGCCGACGGACGCCCGCGGGCGCGTGGCCGAGCTGCACTCCCTCCGCGAGGAGGCCCGGCGCGGCCCCAGCGACCGCGCGACCGAGGCGCAGCACGCCAAGGGCAAGCTGACCGCCCGCGAGCGCATCGCGCTCCTGCTCGACGAAGGTTCCTTCCGGGAGGTCGAGCAGCTCCGCCGGCACCGGGCCACCGGCTTCGGCCTGGAGGCCAAGAAGCCCTACACCGACGGTGTCATCACCGGCTGGGGCACCGTCGAGGGCCGTACGGTCTTCGTCTACGCCCACGACTTCCGCATCTTCGGCGGCGCCCTGGGCGAGGCCCACGCCACCAAGATCCACAAGATCATGGACATGGCCATCGCGGCCGGTGCCCCGCTGGTCTCCCTCAACGACGGCGCCGGTGCCCGTATCCAGGAGGGCGTCTCCGCCCTCGCCGGCTACGGCGGCATCTTCCAGCGCAACACCCGGGCCTCGGGCGTCATCCCGCAGATCTCGGTCATGCTCGGCCCCTGCGCCGGCGGCGCCGCGTACTCCCCGGCGCTGACGGACTTCGTGTTCATGGTCCGGGACACCTCGCAGATGTTCATCACCGGCCCCGACGTCGTCCGCGCCGTCACCGGTGAGGAGATCACCCAGAACGGCCTCGGCGGCGCCGACGTGCACGCCGAGACCTCGGGCGTCTCGCACTTCGCGTACGACGACGAGGAGACCTGCATCGCCGAGGTCCGCTACCTCATCACGATGCTCCCCTCGAACAACCGCGAGAACCCCCCGGTCCACGAGAGCACCGACCCGGTCGACCGGCGCTCGGACGTCCTCCTGGACCTGGTCCCCGCCGACGGCAACCGCCCGTACGACATGCTCAAGGTCATCGAGGAGCTCGTCGACGACGGCGACGTCCTGGAGATCCACGAGCGCTGGGCCCGCAACATCATCTGCGCCCTCGCCCGCCTGGACGGACAGGTCGTCGGCATCGTCGCCAACCAGCCCGGCCACCTCGCCGGCGTCCTGGACATCCACGCCTCCGAGAAGGCCGCGCGCTTCGTCCAGATGTGCGACGCCTTCAACATCCCGATCGTCACCCTGCTGGACGTCCCCGGCTTCCTGCCGGGCGTCGACCAGGAGCACGGCGGCATCATCCGCCACGGCGCCAAGCTGCTGTACGCGTACTGCAACGCCACCGTCCCGCGGATCTCGCTGATCCTGCGCAAGGCCTACGGCGGCGCGTACATCGTCATGGACTCCCAGTCCATCGGCGCCGACCTGACCTACGCCTGGCCCACCAACGAGATCGCCGTCATGGGCGCGGAGGGCGCGGCCAACGTGATCTTCCGCAAGCAGATCGCGGACGCCGAGGACCCCGAGGCCATGCGCGCGCGGATGGTCAAGGAGTACAAGGCCGAGCTGATGCACCCGTACTACGCGGCCGAGCGCGGCCTCGTCGACGACGTCATCGACCCCGCCGAGACCCGCGGAGTGCTCGTCAGCGCCCTCGCGATGCTCCGCACCAAGCACGCCGATCTGCCGTCTCGCAAGCACGGCAACCCGCCGCAGTAAACGAGCTGAGGAGACCTGCCGACGATGAGCACCGCCACCGACACCCTGCTGAAGGTCGAGAAGGGCAACGCCGCGCCCGAGGAGCTGGCCGCGATCACCGCGATCCTGCTCGCCCGCGCCGCCGCCACCCCCGAGGAGGCCGCCCCCACCCGCCGCTCCACCGCCGGCTGGCGCCGCCTGGAGCGCAGCCGGGGCTTCCAGGCCCCGCACAGCTGGCAGGGCTGAGCAGCAGCGCACGTCCGAAGGCCCCGCACCGTATCCACGGTGCGGGGCCTTCGCCGTATGCGCCCGCGTACGGGTACGGGCGCCCTGCGCGCGACCGGGTACGCGGAAGGCCCCCGTGCCGGAGCACGGGGGCCTTCCGAGGCTGCGTACCGGTTACCGGAGCCGTGCCATGAGGGCGTGTTCGACGAGGGTGATGAGTGCGCTCTTGGCGTCGCCGCGGTGGCGGGCGTCGGTGGTGATGATGGGTGCGTCGGG
>NZ_JBFBGN010000205.1:0-8572 GCF_040684675.1 Streptomyces sp. NPDC089915
CCGGCCCCCACGGCGGGGACTGGCGGCTGCGGGCGGTCCTGCCGCTCGGCGCCGCCCCGGTCGCCGGAGGCGGGCGATGAGCCGGCCGCCGCTGCGCGTGCGCGTGGTCATCGCCGACGACGAGCGGATGGTCCGCACGGCCCTGCGGGTCATCCTCGACGCCGAGGACGGCCTGGAGGTGGTCGGCGAGGCCGCCACCGGGGCCGAGGCCGTCTCGCTGGTGCGCTCCCTGGCCCCGGACGTCGTCCTGATGGACGTGCGGATGCCCGAGATCGACGGCATCCGGGCCACCGAGCAGATCCTCGCCACCATGGCCGCCCCGCCCAGGATCGTGGTCGTCACCACCTTCGAGAACGACGCCTACGTCTACGACGCGCTGCGCGCGGGCGCCGCCGGCTTCCTCCTCAAGCGCGCCGACCCGGAGGAGCTGATCGGCGCCGTCCGGCTCGTCGCCCGCGGCGACTCCCTCCTCTTCCCGGCGGCCGTCCGCACCCTGGCCGCCGCCCACACCGCGGCCGCCCCGCCGCCCCCCGCCTGGGCGGCCCGGCTCACCGACCGGGAGGCCGACGTGCTGCGGCTGATGGCCAAGGGGCTGTCCAACCACGAGATGAGCGAGCACCTCGGCGTCGGCCCGCAGACCGTCAAGACGCATGTGGCCGCCGTCCTCGCCAAGACGGGCTCCCGTGACCGCACCCAGGCGGTCATCGCCGCCTACGAAGGGGGCTTCCTCATGAAGAAAGACTGAGAACCCCGCCACAATCGGGGCAGAGCGGAACGTCCGGCGCCGCAGGGACGTCCTTCCGGGAGATGAACAAGACGATCAGGCGTGCGTCGGTCTTCTGTCTGCTTCTGGTGCTGGCCCTCTTGGTGCGGGTCACCTGGGTGCAGGCGTACCAAGGCCAGGCCCTCGCAGACGACAAGAACAACCGCCGCAACCTCATCGGGCAGTACGAGAACCCGCTGGGCAACATCATCGTGGGCGGAACGGCGATCACCGGATCGACGAAGACGGCCGGCAAGGACTTCGGGTACAAGCGCACCTACACCGACGGCCCCCTCTACGCGCCGATCACCGGCTACAGCTCCCAGGCCTTCGGCACGAGCATGCTGGAGGGCGTCTACAAGAACGTCCTCAACGGCTCCGACAGCCGGCTGAAGACGGTGATGGACGTCCTCACCAACAAGCGGGCCGACCCGGGCAACGTCCTGACCACCATCGACAAGGACGTGCAGAAGGCCGCCTACGACGCCCTCGACGGCAAGCAGGGCGCGGCCGTGGCCATCGACCCGGCGACCGGTGAGATCCTCGCCGTGGTCAACAACCCCTCCTACGACCCGGGCCGGATCTCGGGCGCGGGCGACCAGGCCGCCTGGGACGAGCTCTCCGCCGACAAGGGCAAGGCCATGGAGAACGTGGCCCTGCGCAAGCCCCAGGCCCCCGGCTCCACCTTCAAGCTGGTGACCCTGGCCGCCGCGATCGAGAACGGGCTGGTCTCCAGCATCGACCAGCCGACCGGGGTCCCCGGCAACTACACGATCCCCGGCACCCGGACGAAGCTGCCCAGCGAGGCGGGCGACGAGGCCTGCAACAACGTCTCCGCCCGCACCGCCCTCAAGCTGTCCTGCAACAACGTCTTCGCGGACCTGGCATCCAAGCTCGGCCAGGACAAGATGCGGGCCATGGCGGAGAAGCTCGGCTTCAACACCCAGATCGACACCCCCGTCCGCACCAACCCGCCGAGCAAGTACCCGACGAAGAAGCTCTCCGTCGACCAGGTCGCGCAGACCGGTATCGGCCAGTTCGACGTCCAGGCCACCCCGCTCCAGATGGCGATGGTGACCTCCGCCATCGAGAACGGCGGCAAGCTCGTCGCCCCGCACATGGTCTCCGAGGTGACCGACTCCGGCGGCACCGTGCTGGAGAGCTTCAAGGACCCCAAGTCCCAGCAGGTCATGACCGCCAGGACCGCCTCGATGCTCCAGGACGCCATGCGCACCGTCGCCACCGACGGCGGCGGCAAGCCCGCGCAGGTGGCGGGCGCCGAGGTCGGCGGCAAGACGGGTACCGCCCAGCGCGGCGTCAACAACAACATCCCCCCGCTCGCCTGGTTCACCTCCTACGGGAAGGCGGGCGGCAAGCAGATCGCCGTGGCGGTCATGATCGAGAACTCGGACACCGACCGCTCCGAGATCGGCGGCGGCAAGCTCGCCGCCCCCATCGCGCAGAAGATGATGGCCGCGTGGCTGAAGAAGTAGCCGCCGCCTGAAGGGCCGCCGCGCGCCGGGAACCGACGGGGTTCCCGGCGCGTTCCCCCTCCCATGATCAGGACCGCACTCCTCGAAGATCTGGACGCCATCGCCGCCCTGCACGCCCGGGCGCGCGCCACCTACTACCGGGGCCGCCTCCCCGAGCAGGCCTACGCCGGCGAGGCCGAGACGGCCCGCTCCCGCGAGGGCTGGTCCCGCGCCGTGAACCGGTCCGAGAGCGAGGGGCGGGTCTTCTGCGCCGAGCGGGACGGGCGGATCACCGGGGTGGCGGCCTTCCTCACCGCCGACGGCGAGACCACCCTCACCCAGCTCCACGTGGACCCCGAGCACTGGCGCCGCGGCACCGGGGCCGCCCTGCACGCGGCCTGCCTCGCCGCCTGGCGCCGGGCCGGCGTGGGGCGGGTCCGCCTGGAGGTCTACGAGCACAACCTCCGCGCCCAGGCCTTCTACGCCTCCCACGGCTGGCGCCCCGACCCCTCGGCCGTCCCCGCAGGCTCCCACCGCACGCTGTGGCTGGAGGTGGGGGAGGACTCCGGGGAGGGAGCGGCGTCCGGGGAATGAGACGGGGCGGGGAATGGTTGAACCACAAACCGTTTCGCCCGGCGAAACCCCCGTCCCACCCCCCAACCCGGAATCCGGAGAGAAGAAGGATCATGCGCGTCGAGATCTGGAGCGACATCGCCTGCCCGTGGTGCTACATCGGCAAGGCCCGTTTCACCAAGGGGCTGGCCGAGTTCGCGCACCGCGACGAGGTGGAGGTCGTCTACCGCTCCTTCGAGCTCGACCCGGGCAGCGCCAAGGGCGTCACCGCGCCGGTCCTGGAGATGCTCGCCCGCAAGTACGGCCGCACGCTGGAGGAGGCGCGCGGCATGGAGGAGCACGTCGCCGCCAGCGCCCGCGCCGAGGGGCTGGAGTACCGGACCGACGGCCGCGACCACGGCAACACCTTCGACATCCACCGCCTCCTGCACCTGGCCGCCGCCCGGGGCCGTCAGGTGGAGCTCCTCGACCTCGCCTTCCGCGCCAACTTCGCCGAGGAGCGGTCCGTCTTCGACGCGGAGGTGCTGCTCGCCCTCGCGGTGGAGGCCGGACTGGACGAGGCGGAGGCCCGCGCGGTCCTGGCCGACGACTCCGCCTACGCGGCCGAGGTCCGGGCCGACGAGCGCGAGGCGGCCGAACTGGGCGCCAACGCCGTCCCGTTCTTCGTCCTCGACCGCCGCTACGGCATCTCCGGCGGCCAGCCCGCCGAGGTGTTCACCCAGGCACTGGAGCAGGCCTGGGCCGGCCGCGAACTGCCCGAGCCGGCCGTCGGCGCCGAGGCCTGCGAGCCGGACGGAGCCTGCGCCGTCCCCGGCGCCTGACACCACCGCCGCAACCCGCCGGGCGCCGCGTACCCCGTAACGGCCCCGGCGGGCCGGCCGCCGTCCCCCGAGGCCGCCCGGCGCCGGTCAGCCGGCGGGGGCAGCCGTCGAAGCGGGGCGGGCACCCGCCGAATCCGGCAGGCCGCCCCGCCGGCCCCGGCGGGGCGGGGCCGTTCCTACCAGGCCGCCGAGGCCGCCTCCAGGGCCGCCTCCGGGGCCGCCGACAGGGCCGAGGCCAGGGCGCGCAGTGACGCCGCGACCGCCTCCGGCGAGGCCGCCGGGCCGTAGTGGTTGACCCGGACCATCTCCCGCGCGAGCGCCCCGCCGCCCGCCGCCAGCGGGGCCGACGCCTCCGCCGCCAGGGCCCGGGCCACCACCGCGGACGCGTCCGGCACCCGCAGCGTGGTCGCCACCGGAGCGGCCTGCGCCGGGTCCCCGACCCACGGGGCCAGGCCGAGCGCCGCCGCGCCCGCCCGGGTGGCCCGGGCGGCCGCCGCGTGCCGGCCGAGCACGCCCTCCAGGCCCTCCTCCGCGATCCGGTCCAGGCAGGCCTCCAGCGCCAGCATCTCCAGCTGCGCCGGGGCGTGCAGCAGCGTCTTGCGGCCGCCGTCGATCCAGCGCTCCTTCCAGTCCAGCAGGGAGAGGTACGAGCGCCGGGGCGCGGCCGGGTTGGCCGCGAACCGCTCCCACGCCCGCTCGCTCACCGACACCGCCGAGACCCCCGCCGGGCCGCCCATGGCCTTCTGCCCGCCGATCACGCACAGGTCCACGCCCCACGCGTCCGGCAGCAGCGGCTCCGCGCCCACCGAGGCGACCGCGTCCAGCATGAACAGCGCCCCGTGGGCCCGTACGGCCTCGCCGATCTCCGCGACCGGGTTGGTGTTGCCGGTGGCCGCCTCGGCGTGCACCAGCGAGACGAAGTCGATCTCCGGGTGCTCCGCCAGCGCGCGGGCCACCTGCTCGCCGCTCACCGCCGTGTCGAACGGCACCGCCAGGTCCACCACCTTCGCCCCGGCGTCGCGCAGCCAGTTGCCGAACGTGGTCCCGTACGGGCCGGTGACGACGTTCAGCGCCGTCGAACCGGGCCGCGCCCCCGAGCGGATGCAGCCCTCCAGCGGCAGCAGGGCCTCGCCCTGGGTGATCACCACGTCGTGCCGGGTGTCCAGCAGCCGCGCGACGCCCCGCTCGACGGCGGCGAAGCGCTCGGCGGTCAGCGGCGGAAGGTCCAGCAGGGGGTGGGTCACGGCGGTGCTCTCTTCGTCCGGGGTCTCCGGCCGAGCCTACCGAGCGCGCACGTACAGTGCGGACATGAGTGATCACGATGGTGTGCTCCATGTGAAGGGACGCGTGCTCGTCGGGCCCCACGAGGTCCGCGACGAGCTCTGGGTCGTCGGCGGACGGATCTCCTACGAGCGGCCGACCGCCGCCCGCGAGGTCACCACCGTCACCGGCTGGGTCCTGCCGGGACTCGTCGACGCGCACTGCCACGTCGGCCTCGACGCCCACGGCCCCGTCGACGCCGCGACGGCCGAACTGCAGGCCCTCACCGACCGGGACGCCGGCACCCTGCTCATCCGCGACGCGGGATCGCCCTCCGACACCCGCTGGATCGACGACCGCGAGGACCTCCCGAAGGTGATCCGGGCGGGCCGGCACATCGCCCGGACCCGCCGCTACATCCGCAACTACGCGCACGAGATCGAGCCGGCGCAGCTCGTCGAGTACGTGGCCCGGGAGGCCCGGCGCGGCGACGGCTGGGTCAAGCTCGTCGGCGACTGGATCGACCGCGAGGCCGGCGATCTGACGGCCTGCTGGCCGCGCGCGGAGGTGGAGGCGGCCATCGCCGAGGCGCACCGGCTGGGCGCCCGGGTCACCGCGCACTGCTTCGCGGAGGACTCGCTGCGCGACCTCGTCGAGGCGGGCATCGACTGCGTCGAGCACGCCACCGGGCTGACCGAGGACACCATTCCGCTCTTCGCCGAGCGCGGGGTCGCGATCGTCCCCACGCTCGTCAACATCGCCACCTTCCCGAAGCTCGCGGCGGGCGGCGAGGCCAAGTTCCCCCGCTGGTCGGCGCACATGCGCAGGCTCCACGAGCGCCGCTACGACACCGTCCGCGCGGCCTGGGACGCGGGGGTCGGTGTGTACGTCGGCACGGACGCGGGCGGTTCGCTGCCGCACGGCCTGGTCGCCGCCGAGGTGCAGGAGCTCGTGAAGGCCGGGATCCCCGCGCTGGACGCCCTCTCGGCGACGGCCTGGGCGGCCCGGGACTGGCTCGGCCGGCCCGGCCTGGCCGAGGGCGCCCCCGCCGACCTGGTGGTCTACGGCTCCGACCCGCGCGAGGACGTACGGGTGCTGGCGCGGCCGGAACGGGTGGTCGTGGACGGCGCGGTCCGCGCCTGACCGGTCCGGCCGGCACGAGGTTGACGGGGCGTGACGCGCCGGTCCCGTCCGTCGTTGAAGACGTCCGAAAAGCACTGGTGCCGACGGCGGTTATGAGACATCAGGGAACTCATGTGCCGTGTGGGGCGCGACAAATCGAATACACGCATGGAAACCACCCGTTGGGGTGAACTCACGGCAGGTGGCTGTCCGTTCACTCACAGTGCGTAAAGATTTCGAGCGTCGAAGCCGTCGGCCCGCGCAATGTCCCCCATTGGCGCCCCGGCGGCACCCATCTCCCTGGGGGTTCCACCATCTTGAACAGCAACACCCTCCGCCTGCCCGCGGCCGTCCTGCTCGCCACGGGGGCGGTGGCCCTGCTCACCGCGCCCCCCGCCCTCGCCACGGACGGCGGCGGCGCCGACCGGGGCGCCTCCGGAGCCGTCGTCCTGCGGACCGGACTGGACGTGGGCCTGCTCAACAAGGCCGTGCACGTACCGCTCAAGGCCACCCTCAACGAGGTCAGCGCCCCCGCGGCGGCCGAGAAGACGGCCCTCACCGTGACCCTCGACGGAGCCGAGCAGGGGCAGCCGGTGAACGTCCTCAAGGCGGACGTCGCCACCGCCAAGGCCACCGCGGACGAGACCGGCGCCCGGGCCGAGGCCAACCTCGCCCACGCCCGGGTGCACGTCCCGGGCCTCCCCCTGCTCTCCCTCATCGAGGTGGAGAAGGTCACCTCCAAGGCCGTCTGCGAGCCCGGGAAGCAGCCGGTCGCCACCTCCAACGTCCTCGGCACCGTCACCGCGCTCGGCAAGAAGGTCACCCTGACGGCCGGCGGCCCCACCAAGATCGAGGTCCCCGGCGTCGGCCTGGTCTCCCTGGAGCTCTCCGGTACGCAGACCACCTCCACCACCGCCGCGGCGGCCGCGCTCCGGCTCAAGGTGTCGGTGAACCCGCTGAACCTGGGCGTGGCCCAGGTCGACGGCGAGATCGTCCTGGCGGAGGCGCACTGCACCTCCCCGAAGACCGCCGCCAAGCCCGCGGCGAAGCCGGACGTCAAGCCGCAGACCGCCGTCGTCTCCGGTCCGGCCCAGGCCAACCTCGCCGAGACCGGGGCCGGTTCGGTCACCCCGTGGGTCGCCGGCGGCGCGCTGCTGCTGCTCGGCGCGGGCGCGGGAGCCCTCGTCCTGACCCGGCGCGGCCGAGCCTCGTAACGCGGATCCCGGCCCCGGTACGGGTTCCGGCCCGGGCCCCGGTCAGCGGGTCGCGCGGGTCAGTCCCTGGCCGGCCGCGCCCCGCGAGGTCACGGCCGAGGTGACCTCCTTGTCCACCCGGGCGTACTCGGCCCGCTTGGCGGCCGAAGCGCCGGCGCCGCCGCCGTCCGCCTCCGCGCAGGAGGCGCAGACGACGCGGAACGGCGGCCCCATGTCCGAGTACTGGGTGAGGTATTCGGCCTTGACCACCTCCCAGCGGCCCGGGTGCGCGGCCGCCGGGGCGAAGGTGAAGCGGGGAATGGACGACATGTTGCCGCGCGCCTTCTCCGTCTCGTAGAAGCTGGCGATCTGGTCGCCCATGCCGAAGACGACCCAGGTGCCGTTGATCTTCTCGTAGGGCTGCGGGACGTGGTTGTGCGTGCCGAGGACCAGATCGATGTCGGGGAGGCCGTCCGGCCCCCGCGAGGCGGTCAGCGCCTGAGCCAGCTCCTTCTGCTGCTGGTCGGGCGCGGTCTGCCACTCGGTGCCCCAGTGGACGCTGAGGACGACGACGTGCGCGCCGGCCGCCCGGGCCGCGCGGGCGTCGGCGATGATCCGGCCCTGGTCGATGAGGTTGACGGCCCAGGGCTTGCCGGCCGGGAGCGGGATCCCGTTCGTGCCGTACGTGTAGTCCAGCTGGGCGACCTTCGCCCCGCCGGCCGAGAGCAGCGCCGGGGCCTTGGCCTCCTCGGCCCGGCGCGCCGAGCCCACGTGCTTGAGGCCGACGCGGTCGAGGTGGTCCAGGGTGCGGGAGAGCCCGTCGAAACCGTCGTCGAGGCTGTGGTTCGAGGCGGTGGAGCAGCTGTCGTACCCGGCGTCCTTGAGGGCGTCGGCCAGCTGGTGGGGGGCCTTGAAGGCGGGATAGCCGGTGTAGGGGCCGCCGGGCTTTCCGTACGGTATCTCGTGGTGGCATATCGCCAGGTCGGCGGCGGAGACGATGGGCTTGACGCCCGCGAGTATCTTCCGGAAGTCGTACCCGTCGCCGCCGGCGTCGTCCGCGGCGCGCTGGATGATCGACGGGTACGGGATGATGTCGCCGGTCGCGACGAGGGTGAACGGCTTCCCGTCCGGGACGGCCTTCCCGCCCGGGTCCTGCCGGCCCTGGAGGCGCTGCCCGGAGGCGGCGCCGCCCCTGTCCAGCAGGGTGGGTACCGCGTACACCGCGCCGCCGACCACCCCCACGGCCAGCAGCCCCATGGTTATTCGCGTCGCCGCCCTCAACACCCTGCGCGGCAAGGGCACGGCCGGCGGTTCGACGATCACCCAGCAGTACGTCAAGAACTACTACCTGACCCAGGACCAGTCGGC
>NZ_JBFBGN010000206.1:0-8545 GCF_040684675.1 Streptomyces sp. NPDC089915
CTCCCCCCACCCCCTTTTCTCCTCTCCTTCGAGTCGCCCTCCGGGGGGGGGGGGTTTCTCTCGGTGGGTCAAATCACCCGCCCCGGGTCCCCCCCGCCTTTTGGCCGGCAAAAAACGCCGGGGCCCGCTCTAGGGGGAGCGAACGGCAGGGAGTGCGGTCATTCCCGGCGTCTTACCGGGTCCCCCAGGAGCTCCGTCAGCTCCCGCTCGACCGAGGCGAGGAGCGCGGCTCCCCAGACGGTGAGGGTCTGTTCCCAGGGATGGCCGAAGGTGCCCAGGCGCAGGTCGTGGGTGAGGTGGAGGTAGTAGTCGCCGTTGGGGTAGGTGCCCAGGCCGGGCCGAGGCGGCCGACCGGGCATGTTCGTGCGGCGGGGGTCGTAGCGGTAGCCGTCGTGCTGCCAGTCGAGCCAGTACACGAACTCCCCGGGTGCGGTGGCGGCGAGGAGCCCCCGCTGGACGATCGCGTCGAGTGCTGAGGGGAGGTCCGGGACCAGCCGGTGGTGGGAGTGCAGGTTCCATACGACGGAGGGGGAAGGGTCGGTGATCGCGGGCCGGTAGGCCGTGCTCGGCTTGAAGTCGAAGTCCGCGTAGAAGCGGTCCCACAGCGGGCCGTCGTCGTGGAGCCAGTCGAGGAACTGCGCGGGCCGGCTGGGCTCGGGGGTGCCGGGCGGCTTCCAGTGGTAGGAGCAGACGGTGGTGGCCTCGGTGAAGCCGGCCTCCAGGAGCCGTGCGCGCAACGGGCCGTCGGCCTCGGCCAGGACAGGGGAGCCGAGCCAGTTCCGACGGCGCCAGCGGTCGGTGCAGGCCCGGACGAAGCCCTCGTCGTCACTCGTCAGACCGCCGACGAGGGTGAAGGGCTGCTCGTCGCCGTGCGCCCAGGCGACTTCGGAGACCAGGCCGTCGGCTCCCAGCAGGACCTCGATGAACACGTCGCCCTCGTTCGACGAGCCGTCCGCGATCATCTCGGCGTACGGGATCGCGTGAGGACCCGGGGATCCGACGGCGACGGCCCATGTCCGGTCTGCCTGCTCCCGTACGCGGTAGAGATCGTGAACGTCCTGTTGGAACGGCTCCGTCGCGTGTTCGGGGGCCGGTCCCTCGGGAGGCAGCGGGCCGGCGATCAGTACGGAGCGTTCCCAGCCCGCGGTGAACCCCGCCGCCGTCAGCGCGGGACCCAGATCGGGGGAGTCGTGCCCGTACACCTTCCACTCCGCCGGCTCACCGCGCAGCGCGAAGGCCGCCTGCTGCCGGTGGACCAGGTCGACAAGATCATCGCCGGGTGGGAGAGGGGAGTGCTCGACGGTGCCGTGCGTCCCGTAGTGCCGACGCACCACCGGCCCGTCGGATTCGATGACGACCCCGACGGGATGCCAGGCGGGAATCCGTCCCCGCATCTCGTTCCACCGCGCCCACCGCCGGCCCACGTTCACGTCCACGTCCCCATCCACGTCCATGAGCGGGAGCCTAAAGGGGCGTGTCCCTCGTGGTTGTCACTGGAGGACGGAGGCCGCATCGTCGCTCTGTGCCTGATAGACGGTCACGATCGCGGCGAGGGCGTCGATATCGAGGGGCCCGCTGATCCTCAGCCAGGCCAGTTCGGGCAGGTCCTCGGTGCGGTCCAGTCGGCCGACGGCCTCGGCGGGCCAAGGCGATGGCAATGCCGGCAGGTGGATCAGGGAGATTCCGTCGATGAAGGTGGGGGCCAGCCCGGGCTCGCACGGGCGGACGGAGTAGAGGTTGGACAGAGAGATCAGCACATCGGGCTTGTGCGGCCCCTCGCGAAGCCACACGTCCAGCACGTTCTCCTTGCGGTTCTCGCTGGACTCGGCCAACGAGACACGGTCGATGGAGTACTCGGTGCAGGACTCCAGTGTCAGCGCCGCGTTGGCGCACCGGTTCTTGAAGGCACTGCCCGCCCTGTATTCGTCGGTCACGGGCATGAGGCTATGCGGCTGCAGCGGCGGAGGTGTGGATTTGTTGGGCGAGGAAGAGGGCCGCACGGTCCAGCGCCTGGTCGGCCTCGTCGAGAACGCCGGCGAATGCCTGGAACACGTGGGGCACGTCGGCGGTGATGTCGAGGATCACGTCCACACCGGCGGCGCGGGCGCGGGCGGCCAGGCGAGTGGAGTCGTCCAGGAGTACTTCGTTGGTGCCTGCTTGGAGCAGCATCGGCGGGAAGCCGGTCAGGTCGGCGAGAACGGCCGGGCTGAGCATGGGCTGATGCGGGTCGGCTCCGGCCAGGTACATGGCTCCGGTGTGTTCCAGACGCTCGCGGGTGAAGAACGGGTCGATGCCCGCCTTGGTGTCGAGCGTCTCGCCGGACCGGGTGGCGTCCAGACCGGGGGAGAAGGCCACGATCGCGGCAGGCATCGCGAGACCGGCGTCACGGGCGGCGAGACAGGTGGTGACGGCGAGGCCGCCGCCGGCGGAGTCCCCGACGAACGCGATGGTGGAGGGGTCCTCGCCGCTGTCGAGCAGGGCTCGGTAGCCGCTCAGGGCGTCTTCGGTCGCGGCTGGGAACGGGTGCTCGGGGGCGAGCCGGTAGTCCAGCGAGTACGAGCTGAGGCCGGTCTTGGCCACGAGGTGGCCCGTCAGGGACAGCGCGGTCTCGGGAGATCCGAACACCCAGCCGCCCCCGTGGAAGTAGAGGATCGTCCCGCCGCGCGGGTCATTGTCCGGCTCGACGTGCAGTGCGGGTCGGTCGCCCAGCGTCGTCCGCGTGGTGCGGATGGCGTCGGGAACGATCATCCGGGCCATCAGCGCATCGAATCCGGCTCGCATCGCCTCGACCGACTGAGGCGGCCCGTCAGGCCGGGGCTGCCGCAGCAGCGCGTCGATCCTGGCCCGCTGTTCCTTGCTCATTGGGTACTCCCCCTCCGTAATACCTTCCACTACACTATATGCCATGGCATCTAATTCAAGTGGTGGTGATGGTGGTCCCACCGACGTCGCGGCCTTCTTCGCCGACCTCGTCCGTTGCGAGACGCGTCTCTACAACGCCCTCAACGACCGCCTCCGTGAGCGGCACGGGATCGTCACCTCGCAGTACGAGTTCCTGCGCTACCTCCGCGACCATCCCGGGGCCCGGGTGGCCGACCTGGCGGCGGAGTTCGCCATCGGCATCGGCGCCACCAGCAAGGGGATCGACCGCCTGGAACGGCAGGGATGGGTCGTCCGCCGACGGAACCCGTCGGACCGCCGGTCGTCGTTGCTCGCCCTGACCGACGAAGGCCTGCTGCTGGTCGAGGCGGCGGAAGCGACCTTCACCGAGCGGTTGACCGAACTGATCACAGGCGCACTCAAGACCTCACCCGTCACGGCCGCCGCACAGGTCCTCTCGGAGCTCCGCGCTTCCCTCGAACGCGACCAGACCGGCATGCCCACCGGCTGATACCTCCGTCGGACGGCAGGGTCCGGGCGGTCAGACTTTTGTCCGCGGACAAAAGTCGGCGTCTGCGGATGTCACACTCGGGGCCCCTCGATGCTTGAAGACACGGACGCGGGGCGCAGAGTTCCGCGATGGCCAAGGGGTAGGTCGTGGATCCGATGTCGATGACGATGATCGTGGCGGGGGTGACCTCGCTGCTCGGGCTCTTCGCGCGTCTGGCGTACAGGGCGGCCCGCGACAGGGCAGACGTGCGGCGGGCCGAACTCGCCCAGCAGGGGCTGTCGGAGAGGGTGAGGCTGCTGCCGCCGGGGAGCCGGCTCTCGGAGAGGTGCCCCGAGCGTTCCGTCGAGGTCCTGGTCGGTCGTCCCGCAGATCAGAGCGGGGCGAGGTGAACGTGACCGAGCTTCCAGCGCCTCCGACGGCCGCACAGGCGGCGCCCGCCGCACCCGCACCAAGGCCCTGCTCGCAGGTCCAGCCGCAGAGCCGGAACGAGTTCGACTTCCTCTACCGCAGCGAGATGCCCCGGGTGACGATGTTCCTCGTGAACCTGGGGGCCAGCGTCTACGAAGCGGCCGACGCGGCACACGAAGCCTTCCTGACCCTGCTGCCGGACAAATGGCGGGAGATCGAGAAGCCCAAGGCCTGGCTCCGCACCGTCGCCTACCGGCAGTACCTGAGGCAGGCCACCCACCGGACGCAGCCGATGGATCCGGTCCCGGACCGGCCCGGTGGCACCTGTCCGGTGGACCTCGTCCTGCTGACCGAGCAGCAGACGGCCGTCCTCGACGCGCTCGCCCTGCTGTCCCCGGCGGAGCGGGAGGCCATGGCCTGGAGCCTCGACGGGTTCACCCACGAGGAGACCGCTCGGGCCCTGGGGAAGAACCCGGCAGCCGTCCGACAGGCCTACACCCGGGCGCGGCAGCGGCTGATCACCACTCTTGGACTGAGGAAGGAGGTGAAGTCCGGTGAGTGACCGGTACGAAGACTTCGACAGCAACGCGGAGAGCGCCCTGGACGGGCTCCTCGCCCAGCACCAGAGCAGCCTCCTGGCCGTCGTCGCTCCGGCTCTGGACCTGTCGTCCGGCCTCAGGCAGGCCAGGTCGAAGCAGGTGCGGTTCAGCGACGACCGGACGGCGAGGGACCTGGACTGGGTGGTGGCCACGGACCAGGGGGGCGGCGCGCACCGTGGACGGATGCCGGGGGAGAGCGGAGCCCTGAAGGCGGTGCTTGAGGAGGTCCGGCTCGAAACCATGAGGCTGCGTCTGCTGAGCCGGTCCGTCGCCCGGCACGCGGCTGGTTGCCCGCTGCCTCCCGGGGTGAGTCTGTCACCCAAACTCGCCGCACAGATGGCCAATCGGGAACTGACCCGGATCATGAGGCGGCTGATGTACGGGGACGTCACGAAGAGGTCCGCCGCGCGCGAGTTCGCAGTCGCGGAGAAGGTCCTCGGGGAGCAGGCCGGGGGATGGGCCGCGGTCGTCGACACCGCCCCTCCGGCGCTCCTTGCGGAGATGGATGGTGAGCGATGGCTGATGGAGGAGTTCACCCTCAGGTACGACAACCTGCTGCTGCTCAGGGAAAGGGTCGTCAGGCTCTTCGAGGACGCGGAGGAAGACGCCGTCCAGTTCAGCTGACCGGTTGCTCGGGCGGCCGCGCCTCTCGCCACGACCGGCTACCGATGAAGCCCGAGAGGTGTTTGCCGGGATGCCGACGGCTGGCTGTCCCCGGACACCTGCTTGGTCGAGCCGGTCCTGGCCTTCAGACTCGTCGGTCGAAGCGAGGACGGCGCGGTGCTTCGTGTGCACCTGTCCATGGAGGCGGCACACCCGTGCCACGTTGATCAGTGCCGAAGCCCCAGCGGCCCCCGCCGGGGCTTCGACGTGCTGCCAGTCCTGGGCGATCGCTATGGGAGGCGCCGGAGCTGAACCAGGTTGAGCCAGGTCTTCGGATTCGGCTCCACATACGCGGCACGAACCGAGTACCGTCCTGGTCGCAGTTCCAGCCGCAGGTGGTTCTCCGGCTCCAACTCGTCACCAGGCCAAGCCGAGTCGAACAGCATCGCCGGCCCCGGCACGTCCCAATGCTGCTCAGGCTCCCAGACGGCATCGGCCAGAGCGGCATCAACGCTGCCGAGAAGCTCCTCCTCCGATTCGGCCGCGCACCATCGCACGAACAGGCCAAGCTCCGGGAGGAAGGACGTCGAGGCGGGGTCATCACCGAGGACCAGGGCCTGCAGCTGGCCGACCGCCACCAGGCCCGCATACCCATCGACGCCGCAGGCTCTGTCGTAATCGGTTTCAGACTCGTCGCTGTCCGCGCCGGACCACGAAGACAAGACGGCTTCAGGCACGACGATCAACGGCCCGCCGCCGGACTCCACCCACTCGACCACACCTGGATCTGCATACCTCGCCATACGAGGAAGCTACAGGCCGCCGCACGACGCGGGAGGGCTCAAGGTCACCTCTGCTGGTCGGTCGTTCAGGCGCGGGGGAGTGGCGGTCCGATCGTTGCGGTGCCCCCCACCTGGACGCGGGGGCCCGACGGGGTCGGGTGGGTCGAGGCGGTGATGGTGGCGGGGCTGCCGACGGCGTCGCCCATGTCGACGGCGATGCGGTTGATGCCCCGGCCGGCCAGGTGGGCGGCCAGGCAGGCGGTGCTGTTGGCGTTGGCGATGTCCTCCGGGACTCCGATGGACGGTGCGAACATCCGCGCAGCCAACGCGCCGGCGGGGGAGGGCGGAGAGTAGACGTACGCACCCAAGAAGCCGAGGTGGTCGCAGACTTCGCGTAGCTTGCCCGAATTCGGGTCCAGAGTGGCGAGAGCGGCCCGGTCGTCCACGGGTATCAGCAGGCGTTCCCGCCCCACCCCGGCCACCCGCACGTCCTGAGCGGCGTCCGCCGCCGCGAGGCCCAGCGCGGGAAGGACGAGGCTCCGCTCCTCGGCGCTCGCCTGACGGAGGTCTACGGGTCCAGGGTCGAAGGCCGCCGTCAGGTACGCCCCCTCTCGTAGCGCCCGTCCCTCGAAGGTGCGGGTGGATGTCCGGAGGAGGGCCCGGTAGCCTCCGGCGTCCTCGGTCCGGGAGGCGAGGAAGGCCAGGGCGGCGACCGTGCCGTGACCGCAGGCCGGTAGCTCGCCGCTGGAGGTGAAGAACCGTATGTGGACGGCTGGTTGATCGACCGTCGGCTCACGCTCCGGGCGCCGCCGGAGGAAGACCGCGTGCGAGGTTCCGTGTTCGAGGGGAACGCGTCGGCGCTCCTCGTCGGTGAGCCGGTCGTCATCCAGTACCACTGCGGTGGGGCTGCCCCCGTTGCCGTCCCGCAGGCAGGCGTGGACGATCACGGTCGTGCAGGGTCCGGACACGGACGGGCTCCTCTCCTGTCGGCCGATGGGTTCAGGCGAGCTTGAAGAAGAGCGTGTCCTGGGTGTACCAGTCCAGCTTCTCCGTGGCGAACGCCCATTCGCCGTGCTCGAAGTCGAGCTTGTCGATGAGCTCCTGGACGTCGTAGCGGAAGTCGGGGTCCATCCGGTCGAGGACGGCACGGTAGGCGTCCGCCGCGGGCTTCGCCTTCGCCAGCGGCAGGTGGCCTATGGCGGGGTATCCGTCCACCGAACCCGGGACGAAGGGGAACCCGTCGGGCAGCTCGCTGTACAGGTAGCCGTGGGGGAGGAGGTCCGCGGGCACCCCGAGACGGCGCATCTCGTCGTCGACCAGGCCGAAGAAGGTGGAGGGCTTGGAGTAGGTGCCCAGGTGGGACGGGTCGGAGGCGTTGTGGTCGATGATGTGCTGGAGGGCGGCGGTGTAGGCGTTGCCGGCGCATTCGGCGTCGGCGTCGGTGCGCCCGGCCAGGAGGTGCTCCAATGCCTCGGGTATGGACAGTCCCCAGTCGACGCCCTGCTCGTCCAGGTCGTCCTGATGGGCCTGGGCGTCCCGGCGGATACCGCCGAGGCGGCGCTGTTGAATGTCCGTCAAATTGTCGATGCCGCCCAGGAAAGCCAGGACGTGGGCCTTGTCGGCGGTGGAGTAGGCGATGTTGTGACTCATGCTCACCATCATGCCGACCGGCACTGACATCGACAGCCCGTGGGTCGTCGTCGATGGTCTGGCATCGGCATCCAGGGGCTATGTGGCAAAACCGGGCATATCTACCTATCTTGGGCGTGATCTTGTGTTAGGGATAGTACGCAAAGATCATCGATCGAGGAGGTATCGGATGATGCACACGACTCTTCTCCGTGCGACGGCCGCCCTCGGTACCGCGGCGGTGCTGGCCCTCGGCGGAGCCGGCGTCGCCAGTGCCGACGGTGTGGGCAGTGCGGGCATCGGCAACTCGGGTGTCGGGAACGCCGGTGTCGGCAACGAGGGCGTCGGGAACGCCGGCGTCGCGAACGGCGGAGTCGGGAACGCCGGATTCGCCAACTGGGGCCTGGGCACCGCCGGTGTCGGGAACACGGGCCTCGGCAGCCACGGCATCGGCAACTCAGGCGTCGGCACCGCCGGTATCGGCAACTGAGGCGGGCCCACCGGCCCGCACCACCGCGTCACCAGGAGCGCCCGGCGTCACACCCGCCGGGCGCTCCCGCCTTGGCGTGGACCTGATCGGTCTCCGCCTCTGAGAGGATGATCGCTTGAACTTGAAGTAGTGAAGCGCAGGTCGCGGCAGGTGTGCCGGTCGGCCTCGGGGGAGTGTGAGTTGAGCATGCGTACGTGGAATCGGGCTGCCCTGGCGGCGGTGGGTGCTGTGGCGGCCGTAGCCGTCCTGACCGGGTGCAACGGGCTCGGGAGCGGCAAGGCCGGCGGATCGGCCTCGGCGCGGCCCACCCCCCAGGCCGTGAAGAAGGCCTACCGACTGGGTGAGGCGGGCCCGACGGCGGAGAGCCAGAAGCTGAAGTCGCAGGACGCGAAGTACACGGTCACGCCGCTGGAGGTGCGTACCGGGACCGCGGCGGACATGGACAGCTCCGGCCTGAAGAAGGACGACAAGGACGGGCCGCAGATCCCCGTCTTCGTCTGGTCGACCCTCACCCACAAGAGCGGAACGCCCATGGAGCTCGGGGACATGGACAGCGACATCATGGTCAGGACGGACGCCGGGCTGGCGTCGCGCCCGGCGAAGTGCCGGTGGAGGGTCGCCCGGCCGATTCCCGCGGCACGGG
>NZ_JBFBGN010000207.1:0-8436 GCF_040684675.1 Streptomyces sp. NPDC089915
CGGGTCCGTGCGCGGCGGCCCGTTCGACGGCCTCCGCGCCCGTGCCGGCCTCGGCCACCACCTCCAGGTCGGGCGTCTCGTCGATCAGCACCCGCTGCCGGCGGCGGTGCTCCCCACCGCCCCGGCCGGGGTGGGCAAGGACTTCGACGGGATCCCCGTCGTCGGCCGGATGTTCGTCATGAAGGGCTCGGGCGCCTACTTCTGCACCGCCAGCGTCGTCTCCTCCCCCGGCCGGGACCTGGTGCTCAGCGCGGCGCACTGCCTGATCGGCAGTGACACCCGCCAGATCGCCTTCGTCCCGCAGTACACGCTCGCCAACCCGCGCCCGTACGGCATGTTCCCGGTCCTGCGGGACTCGGCGGGCCGCTCGAAGATCTGGATCGCCTCCCGCTACCGCACCGAGGGCGCCTCCAAGGCCGCCACCCTCGACGTGGCCTTCGCGCAGGTCGGCCCGGACGCCGACGGCGAGGAGGCCGAGGACGTGGTCGGCGGGAACCGCCTCGTCACCGGGGCCACCTTCAACCACCCCAAGGTGGTCCTCATCGGCCACCCCGCACCGGCCCCGCGCCCGCGCGTGTGCGTCAACAAGACGACCAAGTTCACCAGCACCGACCCGGCCAGCCCCGGATCGTTCCTGCGGATCGACTGCACCGGCTACCCGGGCGGGACCAGCGGCGGCCCCTTCATCACCCGCTTCGACGAGGACACCGCGACCGGGGACGTGGTCGGGGTGATCGGCGGCTGGGAGACCGGCGGGCCCACGGCCGACACCTCCTACAGCGCCTACTTCGGCGCGGAGGTCAGGAAGCTGTACCAGTCGGCGGTCGCCGGGGTGCGGGCGGAGTGAGGACCCGCACCCAGCGGGTGCGGCGCGGGTTGCCGACCGTCCGGGGGGTCGCCGGGACCCCTTCGGCGGTCAGCGGCTCGGCCGGGGGCAGCGCGAGCTGACGGCGCAGGTCGGCGAGGGCCGCGTGCACGGGCGCCAGGATGACCTCGGCGCGCGGGTGGATGTGCGCGAGGGCGTGGGCGGTGGTCTCGATCGTCTCGGCGGCGTCCTCGGCGGCGTTCCGGCTCCAGCCCCCGGGGCCGCCCTCGCCCCAGGGCGCGACGGCGTCGTAGAGGTGGCAGGCGGCATCGGCCGCGGCGTCGGCCCGTTCGCCGACCCCCGGCGCCGCGATCATCGGCAGCAGCAGCTCCATGCCCGGTCAACGAGCGGAACCCGCCGGGGGAACGAGGCGGCCTAGAAGGCGACGGCCTGGAGCCAGAGCGGGAGCAGGAGGAGGGAGACCACCGAGCTCTTGATCACGACGGAGGCGGAGAGGTCGACGCCGATCCCGTACCGCTGGGCGAAGATGAAGAGGTTCTGCGGGGTCGGCATCGCGGCGATCAGCACGAGGTACGCGAGCCAGGGCCCCTGTATCCCGAAGAGCCCCGCGCACACCGCCCAGGCCAGCAGCGGGAAGCCGAGGCACTTGAAGGCGATCAGCGCGACCTCCTCCCGGGTGGTGCCCCGGACGTCCAGGCCGGTGCCGCCGAGGTGCAGGCCGAGGGCGAACAGGGCCACCGGCGAGGCGCTGTCGCCGACGAACGCGGCCCCGTCGAGGAGCACCTTGGGCACGTGCACCGAGAGCAGGTTGAGCACGATGCCCGCGTTGCAGGCGAGGACGAGCGGGGTGGCGAGGGAGGCGACGAGGGCCCGGGAGAGCCGGGTGCCGGGGCCGCCCGCGCCCGCGCGGCCCAGTTCCATGAGGGCGATGACCACGAGCGAGAGCACGCACACCTGGAACAGCAGCACCGGGAAGATCGGCGCGGCGGTCCCGAAGACGGTGATGAAGACGGGGACCGCGAAGTAGGCGGTGTTGACCTGGACGCCGGCCATCACGCGCAGCGCCACCGCGCGGGGCTCGCGCACGCCGTAGGCCGCCGCTCCGAGGGCCACCGCGAGGACGGCGAGGGCGGCGGCGGCCGCGTAGCCGCCGATGGCCCGCCAGTCGAACAGGGCTCCGAGGTCGGCGGCGTAGATGTTGCCGAAGAGGTAGCAGGGGACGGCGAAGAGGAAGGCGTAGTCGGAGAAGGCCTTGGAGGTGTCCGCCGGGACGATCTTGCGGCGGGCGAGCAGGACCCCGCCGCCGAAGGCCAGGAGTACCGGTACCAGTTTCTCGAGTGCGGCCGCCCCGCCCATAGCCGTCGACCCCCCTCGTTCGCTATTCGGACGGCGTGCAGCCTATCCCTCCGCGCTGCCGCCCCTTCGGAGGCCCCCTGCGCATAGGCTGGCGGATCATGAGGTTCACACCGCGCATCCCGGGCCGCGCCCGGAAGACCCCGGCGGCCGGCGCGCGGGGCGCGGGCGCACGGGAGGCCGGCGGCGGGTTCGGACGGCTGGCGGTGGCCCTGCGCACCCCGGCCCGGCCGGGCGAACCGCTGCTGGCGCGGGCCCCGCGCCGCTGGCAGCGGCTGGCGCCCTACGCCGTCACGGCCGTCTTCGTGGTGGTGCTGCTCCCGGTGACCATCGCGGTGCTCACCAACGACTACCGGATGGGCGGCGGCTGGGCCGGAGCGCTGGGGGTGGCGCAGACGGTGCCGCTGCTGCTGGCGGTGACCCGGCCGGTGCCGGCCTGGGCGGCGGTGCTGGCCGCGGACGTGGCCGGGGCCGTGCTGCTGCTGTTCACGGACGGGGTGGTGGGGCGTTCGTGGCCCTGGCCGCCGATGGGGATCGTCGGGTACCTGGTGCTGATGGCCTGCCTGGGGCTGCGGGAGTCCGTGCGGACCCTGGTCGGGGTGTGGCTGGCGACCGGCGCGGTCGGGGTGGTGCTCGGGTTCTTCGCCCCG
Source organism: Streptomyces sp. NPDC089915 (assembly GCF_040684675.1). Taxonomy (NCBI): domain Bacteria; kingdom Bacillati; phylum Actinomycetota; class Actinomycetes; order Kitasatosporales; family Streptomycetaceae; genus Streptomyces; species Streptomyces sp. NPDC089915. The sequence goes on from NZ_JBFBGN010000207.1 coordinate 2,830, forward strand.
GACGGGGTGACGAACACGGTGGCCGTGCAGTTCGTGCTGGGCGGGGTCGTGCTGGCGCTGACCTGGGCGCTGCGCGGGCTGGGCGACGCCCGGCAGCGGATCGCGGAGCAGGAGAGCATCAGCGGGGCGGAGCGGGCGCGGCGCACACTGCTGGAGGAACGGGCGCGGATCGCCCGGGAGTTGCACGATGTGGTGGCCCACCACATGTCGGTGATCACGGTGCAGGCGGACTCCGCGCCGTACCGGCTGCCGGGGATGGAGGAGCCGGTGCGCGAGGAGTTCGCGGCGATCGCGGCGAGCGCGCGCGAGTCGCTGGGCGAGATGCGGCGGCTGCTGACGGTGCTGCGCGGGGACGGTACCGACGGGGGCGCGGGCGCGGCCGGCGGGGAGCGGGCGCCGCAGCCGGGCGTGGCGCGGATCCAGCAGCTGGTGGAGGCGACCGTGCGGGCCGGGCAGCCGGTGGAGCTGTCCCTGGCCGCGGGCGTGGCCGACGCGGCGCGGTCGGTGCCGGCCGTGGACCTGTCGGCGTACCGCATCGTCCAGGAGGCCCTGGCGAACGTGGTGCGGCACGCGCCGGGGGCGCGGACCAGCGTGTCCGTGTCGGGTTCCGCCGGGGACGGGGAGGTGCTCGTGCTGGTGGTCAACGGCCCGGCGCGGGACGCCGTGACGGCACTGGAGGGGGAGGGTACGGGGCACGGCCTGGTGGGGATGCGCGAGCGCGTACGGTTGACCGGCGGGACCCTGGACGCGGGCCCGCTGCCCGAGGGCGGTTTCCGGGTCGCCGCCCGGCTGCCGCTCGACTCCCGGACCGAGGAATCCAGTTGACCATCCGAGTGATCATCGTCGACGACCAGGCCATGGTGCGGGCCGGGTTCGCCGCGCTGCTGTCGGCGCAGGCCGACATCGACGTGGTGGGCGAGGCGCCCGACGGCCGGGAGGGCGTACGGCTCTCGCGGACCGTGCACCCGGACGTGGTGCTGATGGACGTGCGGATGCCGGAGCTGGACGGGCTCTCGGCGGCCCGGGAGCTGCTGGACCCGCCCGTGGGGGTGGTCCACCGGCCCAAGGTGCTGATGCTGACCACCTTCGACATCGACGACTACGTGTACGAGGCGCTGCGCGCGGGCGCGTCCGGGTTCCTGCTGAAGGACGCCCCGCCCGCCGACCTGATCGCGGCGGTCCGGGTGGTGGCCTCGGGCGAGGCGCTGCTGGCGCCGTCGGTGACGCGCCGGCTGATCGCGGACTTCGTGCGGCGGCGTCCGGCGCCGCGCAAGGACCCGGCGCTGCGGCTGAACGGCCTGACCCCGCGTGAGACCGAGGTGCTGGAGCTGATCGCGCGCGGGCTGTCGAACCAGGAGATCGCCGCGCACCTGGTGCTGGCGGAGCAGACGGTCAAGACCCACATCGGGCGGGTGCTGGGCAAGCTGGACCTGCGCGACCGGGCCCAGGCGGTGATCTTCGCGTACGAGGCGGGGCTGGTCCGGCCCGGCGACTCGGCGTAGTCCGGCGGGCGGCCCCGGCCCGCGGGCGGCGGCCCCCGGCCGGCGCCGTCTCCTCCACCCCCTACCGGGGTATGACATCCGGCTTGGCTCTCCGGTCCGACGTGCCGCCGGGCACCTCCTTCCTACCTTCCTCTCCGTCACGAGGAGAGAGGGGACAGGACATGGGCCGCTTCGGGAGGACGATCGTCACGGCCGCGCTGGCGGTGGCCGTCGTCGCGGGAACCGCCGGCTGGGCGTCCGGCGACACCCAGCGGGCGGTCACGGGCCCGCCGCCGGGGGCGGCGGCCTGGCGGGCCGACCGGGGGTACGGCCGGCCGCTGCCCGATCCGGCGGACGCGGACCCCCGGGAGGCGGCCCGGTTCTTCGCCGGGCTGGACGAGGGCGCGCGGCGCGGGCTCCTGCGGGCCCACCCGCTCGTGGTCGGCAATCTGGACGGGGCGCCGCTCCCCCTGAGGTACGAGGCCAACCGGCTGGCCGTGCTCGCCACCGGTGAGGCCCGCTACGCCTCCCTCGCCGCCCCGGGCCGCCGGATCCTGGCCTTCGACCCGCGCGGCCGGGGCCAGGTGGCCGAGGTGTTCGGGGACCTGGAACGGGCGGCGCACGTCGCGGTGGTCGTGCCCGGCTCCGACAACGACGCCGAGTCCCACGACGCCCCGCGCGCCCCGGACACCGGCCCGGCCGGGATGGCCCGCTCGCTGTGGACGGCGGCGGGCGGGGCCGGCGGGGACACCGCAGTCGTCGCGTGGACGGGGTACACCACCCCGGTCGGGGTGGGCCTGGACGCGGCGGGCGGGCGGCTCGCCGAGGCCGGCGCGGTCCGGCTGGCCCGGTTCACCGCGGGGCTCGACGCCGTCGGTGCCCCCGACCCGGTGCTGCTGTGCCACAGCTACGGCTCGGTGGTCTGCGGTCTGGCGGCCCGGCACACGGACGCCCGCGACCTCGTCGTCCTCGGCTCCCCCGGGATGCGGGCCGATACCGCCGCCGGCCTGGGGACGAAGGCCCGGGTGTGGGCGGCCCGGGGGCCCTCCGACTGGATCGCCGACGTGCCGAACGTGGAGGTCGCCGGGCTCGGGCACGGCGCCGACCCCGCCTCGGCGGCCTTCGGCGCGCGCCGGGTGCCCGCCTCCGACGTGGTCGGCCACACCGGGTACTTCAGGGCCGGCACCCGTTCCCTGGCCGCCTTCGCCGCGATCGTGAAGGGGGAGGTCCGATGAGCGCGCTGACCTCACTGCGGCGGACCGCCGGCCGGATCGACCGGCGCACCCCCGCCCACCGGGACCGGGCGGTCGACGGGCTGCGGGCGCTGGCCCTGCTCGCCGTGCCGACCGGGCACTGGCTGCTCGGCGGGTTCACCCTCGACGCGGAGGGCGGGCTGCACAACGCCAGCCCGCTGTCGGCCGTCGGCGCCCTCGCCCCGGCGAGCTGGGTGCTCCAGATGCTCGGGATCTTCTTCCTCGTCGGCGGCTACGCCTCGGTGCTCTCCTTCCGCCGCCGCACGGGCTCGACCCGGGCCTGGCTCAAGGGGCGGATGGTGCGGCTGGGTCGGCCGGTGCTGGGGGTGACCGCGGTGTGGGCGCTGGCCGCGCCGGTGCTGTATGCGGCCGGGGTGCCGGAGGCCACGCTGCGGACGGGGGCGACCCTGGTGGTCCAGCCGCTGTGGTTCGTCGGGGTGTACGCGGTGGTGACGGCGCTGACCCCGTACTGCGTCCGGGCCGCGGGCCGGCTCGGCGGCTGGGCGGCGGCCCCGCTGCTGGTCTCGGTCGCGGTGGTGGACTTCCTGCGGTACGGGCCGGCGGCCTCCTCGGTGCCTTCGTGGCTGTCGCTGCTGAACGTCCTGCCGGGCTGGCTGTTCGCCTATCAGCTGGGCGTGTCCTGGGGCGAGGGGCGGATCGGCCGGCGCGGGGCCCGGCTGCTGCTGGTGGGCGGGGCCGTGCTGTTCGCGGTGCTGCTGGCGGTCTTCCACTACCCGGCGTCGATGGTCGGCGTCCCGGGTGAGGCGCGGACCAACTCCCATCCGCCGTCGCTGCTCGTCCTCGCACTGGCCTCGGCCCAGTCGGGTGCGGCGATCCTGCTGCGGGACCGGCTGGCGCGGCTGCTCGCGCGGCCGGCGCTGTGGGCCCCGGTGGTGGTGGTCAACCTGTCGGCGATGACGGTGCTGTGCTGGCACCAGACCGCGATGCTGGCGGCGGCCGTGCCGGCCTCCTTCGCCGGAGGCGGGGTGGCCGGGCTGACGACGGCGCCCGACGGGCCGGGCTGGATCGTGGCGCGGGCCCTGTGGCTGCCGGTGTTCGCGGTACTGCTGGTGGGGATCGCCCGGTACGCGCGCCGGTTCGAGGCGCCGGCGGCCGCAGGGCGCCGGGGGGCGGTGGCCCGGGGGGCGGTGGCGGGGGTGCTGGCGGCCGGGTTCGGGGCGTTCGCGCTGGGTCTGGCGTAGGGCCGCCCGCCCGTAGCCGCCCGTAGCGGAGCACCCGCACGCACGGGAAGCACCCGTACACGAGGAGAGCGCCGCTTCCCATGGGGAGCGGCGCTCTCTTTCCGGTGCGGGACGCGCGTTCCGTCGCGCCCGGCGGTCAGGCGATGGAGGCGGCCACGATCGCGGCGACCGAGAGGTTGCAGCAGGCGGTGACCCACACGGCCGGGTGCGGTTCGGGGTCGACCACGATGGCGCCGAGCTTGCCCGGGGTCACCAGGTCCAGCACCAGGAAGGCCACGGCCATCAGCACCAGGCCGAGCAGCCCGAAGGCCGCCGTGGACAGCAGGCCCTTGCCGAAGTCCTCGTACGTCGTCCAGATCGAGGTGAAGACGATGCCGCCGATGCCGAGGAGCGCGGAGCTGAGCAGCAGGGCCGCGTTGCGGTTGCGCTCCTCCCAGATCTGCTTGGGGAGCTTGCCCGGGGTCAGCACGTCCACCAGGACGATGCCGAGGATCAGCAGGACCAGCCCGACGGCGCCGTAGGCGGTCGTACGGCCAAGTCCGTTGACGATGTCGCTCATTGAGATGCCTGTCTGACGCGGAGGTGGGATAGGGATGGGCCAAGGACGTGCCGTGGGGAGGCCGAATCTATCGCACGGCCCAGCCCCGGACCATGGGGAGGTCAGGAGATGGCAAAGGCCAGGCCCGCGCGGCCCGGGGAGGCGGCGGCGCTGACCGCGCTGGTCATGCGGTCCAAGGCGTACTGGGGGTACGGCCCGGAGTTCCTCGCCGCGTGCGCGCCGGAGCTGCGGATCCGGGAGGAGGAGCTGGCGCTCCGGCGGATCGCGGTGGCCGAGAACGGACGCGGGGAGGCACTGGGCCTCGCCTCCCTGGAGGACGTCGGCGGGCACGGCGGGGACATGGAGGACGCGTCCGGGACCGTGCGGCTCGGACTGCTGTTCGTGGATCCCCCGGCCGTCGGCCGGGGCCTCGGCCGGCTGCTGTACCTGGACGCCGTGCGCCGGGCCGCTGAGCTGGGGTTCCGGCGGCTGCTGATCGACGCCGACCCGCACGCGGCGGGGTTCTACCGGGCGATGGGCGCCGTCCCCGCGGCGGGCTCCCCGCCGGGCCTGGTCCGCTTCGAGGCGGCGCCCGCGCCCCTCGCCCCGTGGGCGCGGGCCTGGACGGGCGGGGTCCCGGCGGTGCACGTGGGCAACGTCGCCGAGTTCAACGCCCAGTTCGCCGACGCCTCCCTCGACGCCGGGCAGCGGCCCGCGCACGACTACGCCTGCCTGGCCGCCTTCTACAGCCCCCGCCCGGCCGCGCTGGTGCTGCCCCGGCCGGTGCCCCGCTGGTGGCCCGGGGCGGTCGGGCGGCAGCTGGGCTGGGACCCCGAAGTGGAGGTGTACGACGGCCTGGTGGAGCGGGGCCCCGGTCTGTCGGAGGCGGTGCTGGCCCGGCCGGCGCTGGCCGGGCGGCTGACGGCGGGCGGGCCGCCGCTCGTCCCGTGGGGGCGGACCGGGGCGTACGCGCGGCTCGCGGGCCTGCCGTGGCGGCCGGACGCGCTGCGGTACGAGTCGAAGTCCGCGGCCCACGCCCTGTTCGCCCGGATCCTCGCGGGCGGCGGCCATCCGGGGATCATCCTGCCCGCGCAGTGGCGGGCCGGCACCCGCCGGCCGGCTGACCCTGCGCC
>NZ_JBFBGN010000208.1:0-8331 GCF_040684675.1 Streptomyces sp. NPDC089915
CCGCCCCCGGGGCCGGGCTGGTCTGCCTGCTGCGCCCGCCCGGAGCCCCCGAGGACTGCTACGACGGCCTCGCGCGCGGCCGGCGCGGACGGCGGGCCCTGCTGTCCGTGGCCCCGGCGGCCACGGCCGCCCTGACCGCGCTGGCCCCGGCGCTGGCCGCCGGGGAGTCCGTGGTGATCGGCGCGTACCCGGGCGCGGAGGACCTCGCGCACGAGGTCGCGGGCCGGGTGGCCGCCTACGGCTGGGGCCGCCCGCCCGTCGCGGTCGCCGCCACCGACCGCGACCTCGCCGCGGCCCTGACCGCCGCCGGCCGCAAGCGGATCTAGGCCGTCTCTTCCGGTCCTTGCCCCGCCCTGACCGGCAAGGGCCGGAAGCGGCGCCCTAGTCGCTTTCAAGCGGTCCTCAGACGGATTCCGAGCGCCGGCGCGGACGGTGGGAACCCTGCCGCCCGCCGGGACGCAGCGCAGAGGGGAGCAGAGCCGTGCCGACACCCGACCTTCCGGAACTCCCGCACCTGCCGCTGGACGGGCTGCTGCGCCGCGCGGCGCTGCGGGCCCCCGGGGCCCCGGCGCTGCGCGTGGGCGGGCAGACCCTCACCTTCGGCGAGCTCGACGCCCGCGCCGACCGGATCGCCGCCTACCTGGAGTGCTCGGTGGGCCGGCGCGGGGCCCGCGTGGCCGTCGTGAACACCCTCGACGCCGAGTTCGCCGCCGCCTACTACGCCACCGTGCGCAGCGGGAACACCGTCGTCGTCCTCAACCCGCTGCTCTCACCGGCCCGGACGGCCAAGGTGCTGGCCGCCGCCGGCGCCGAGCTGGCCTTCGCGCCCCGGGCGGCCGCCGAGGCCCTGTGCGCGCTGCCCGACAAGCCGGAGAGCCTGTCCCTGGTGCTGGTCACCGGCGCCGACGACGGCGGCCCCGTCACCGGCGCGGCCGTCCCGCTGGACCTCGTCCTCGACGCCGTCGCCCCGGCCGCCGGGTCCGCCGCCCCCCGCGCCGCCGTCGCCGTGGACCTCGGCGCGGAGGCCTGCGTGCAGTTCACGACGGGCACCACCGCCAGCCCCAAGGGCGTCCGGCTGACCCACCGCGCCCTCGTCGCCAACGCCGTCCAGACGGCCCTCGCGCACCGCCTCGGCGAGGACTCCGTCACCCTCAACCACCTGCCGCTGTACCAGCCGATGCACCTCAACTCGGCCGTCTACGCGGGCGCCTGCCAGGTCCTGTGCCCCGACCCCGACCCGCTCGCCTCCTTCGCCCTCGCCGCGGAGGCAGGCGCCACCCACTACTACGGGCTGCCCGCGCGCCTGCACCGGCTCGCCGCCGACGAGCGGCTGCGCGACGGCGCCGCCCTGCCCGCCGGACCCCGGCTGACCGCCGTCCTGTCGGGCGGCAGCGCCCTCAACCCGGCCGCCGCCCGCACCCTCGCCGAGCGGCTCGGCGTCCCCGTCGTCCAGGGCTACGGCATGACCGAGCTGTCCCCGCTCACCCACTGCCAGCGCCCCGACGGCACCACCGGCAGCGGCTCCGTCGGCGCCCCCGTGCCCGGCACCGAATGCCGCGTGGTCCACCCCGACACCGGCGTCCCGCTGGCCCCCGGGGAGAGCGGCGAGGTGCAGGTGCGCGGTCCGCAGCTGATGGCCGGCTACCTCGGCGGCGAGGAGCCGCCCGCCGGTCCCGACGGCTGGTTCTCCACCGGCGACGTCGGCCGGATCGGCCCGGGCGGGGAGCTGTTCCTCGTCGACCGGCTCGGGGACGTCTTCCTCCACGACGGGGAACTCGTCTCGCCCAGCGCCGTCGAGCGGGTCGTCTGCTCCGACCCCCGGGTGGCCGAATGCGCGGTCGTCGGCTGGCCCGACCCCGTGCACGGGGCCGTCACCTGGGCCGGCGTGGTCCTGCGCGACCCGGGGGCCGACCCCGGGGCCGTGCTGGAGGAGATCGCCGCCCGCGCCAACGAACGCCTCGCGCCGTACGAGCGGATCCGGCGGGTCGAGGCCATCGACGCCGTCCCGCGCACCCCCGTCGGCAAACCCGTACGGGGCGTGCTGCGCACCGGGGTCCGCACCCGCGCGGCCGCCGAGGCGACCGTCTGACGGCACCCGCCGACGCCACCCGCCACCGCCTTCCCCGTCCCTGCCACCGACCCCCGTCAAAGGAGCGCCCGTCATGGTGACCTTCGTCAACAAGCTGAACGTCCACGGCGACCTCGTACGCTTCCTCGACGCCAAGGACCGCCTCACCCGCTTCGTCAGCGCCCAGCCCGGCTGCGTCAGCCACCAGACCCTGCGCCTGGTCGGCACCGCCAACTTCTTCGTGGAACTCTCCGTCTGGGAGGACACCGCCGCGCACCGCGCCGCCGTCACCAGCGAGGCCTTCCGCGAACTGGCCCGGGAGCTCGCCGTCCTCGCCACCCGCGAGCAGGGCCTGTACGAGACCCTCCCCGAGCCTTCCCCCGCCACCGCCGCCTGACCCGGGCCGCCGGCCCGGCGCCCTTCGCCACCCGTCCGGCCCCCCCCGCCCGCCCCCCGTCGGGCGGCGGGCCGGGCCCGTGCCGGGGCCCGGAGGTGGTGAAGGAGGCCGCCTCCGACACCCGCGCGCCCCCGCGCGCCCGGTGCCCCCGTACGCGACGGGATGTCATGCTGCGAGGGGCGACGGACCGTTCCCCCCCCGCACCCCCCGACGACACCCGGCCACCAGCCCGGGCGTCCCCCCGACTCCTCCTCGACCGGCACCGGAGCCCACCCCCGCCCCGGTCCCGCGCCCGCGCCGGAGAATCCCGTGGCCGCGTGGACCGAACCCGCGAGGACCGGTGATCCGCAACCGACGACGAGGAGAGACATGCGCTCCGAGCTGCTGGCCGACGGCCCCGGCCGGGACATCGCCCGCCGGGCCCGCAGGAACCGGCTCACCCGGGCCGCCCAGTGGTTCGCCGGACTCGAAGCCGACCCGTACGGCCTGGTCCTGCGTGCCGGCACCGGCGAACCGACCGCCGCCGAGGAGGCCGTCCGCGCCCGCGGGCCGCTCCACCACAGCCCCCTGACCGGCACCTGGGTCACCGCCGACCGGGCCGTGGCCCGGGAGGTGACCGGCCACCCCGCCTTCGACGCCCCCGGCCCCGCCCCCGAGGCCCACGGCGGGGACCCGCCCCCCTTCCGCAGCGCCGTCCTCGGCCTCGACCGGGCCGCCGCCGCCCGGCTCGCCCCGCTCACCGCCTTCGGCGGACCGCTGCTGTGGGCCGACGACGCCGCCTGTGTGGAGAAGCGGGCCGCCACCTGGTCCCGTACGGTCCTGGCCGCGCTCGGCGACCGCTTCGACCTCGCCGAGGACTTCGCCCGCCGGCTGACCGGCCCCGTCCTCGCCGAACAGCTCGGCCTGCCCGAGGCCGCCCACGAGCGGTTCACCCGGCTGCTGCCCGACTGCCGGCACGTCCTCGACGCCCCGCTGTGCCCGCAGACCCACGCCGCCGCACGGGCCGCCGAGGCCGCCGAGGGCGCCATGGCCGGCCTGCTGCGGGAAGCCCTCCACGCGTCCACCGCCGACACCGTGCGCGCCGCGACGGCCATGGCGCTCAGCGCGGCCGAGCCGACCGCCGTCCTCATCGCCAACGCGGTCCGGCTGCTGTTCGACGAGCCCGGCGGCTGGCGGCGCCTGGCCGCCGACCCCGAACGGGCCGGGGAGGCCGTCGCGCACGCCCTGCGCACCGCGCCCCCCGTCCGGCTGGAGTCCCGGACCGTGCGCTCCGCCGTCACCCTCGCCGGCACCGGACTCCCCGCGGGCGCCCGCGTCACCGTCCTCGTCGCCGCGGTCAACCGCGATCCGCTGGCCGCGCCGGACGACCCGCCCCTCGGCCTCTGCACCGACCTCCACTTCGGGCTCTCCGCGCACCTGGTCGAACCCGTCGCCCGCGCCGCGCTGCGCACCCTCGCCGAGACCCTCCCGGGGCTGCGCGCCGACGGGGACCCGGTCACCCGGCTGCGCTCACCCGTCCTGCGGGCCCCGGCCTCCCAGCCGGTGGCCGCCGGCCCGTTTCCCGAATGGCGCGGTTGATCCGAAAAAGGGTCGCTGTGTACCGGCCCGGCTGCGAAACTGACGGGCCCCGGCAGTGCGTCCGCTCGTCCGGGCCCAGGAGGCAACCATGACCGATACACCGGAAGACCAGCCCGCCGCGGCCGAGCCCGACGGCAAGGAGAAGTTCCGCGAGGCCCTGGAACGCAAGGCCCGGGGCGCCCGCGCCCAGCAGGCCCATCACGAGGGCCGTCTGAAGATCAAGGGCTCCAGCGGGCCCAACGGCCAGAGCCGCACCTTCCGCCGCAAGTCCGGCTGAAATGGGCCGTGCCACCGGATTTCCGAAATCCGGTGGCACGGGGCGAAGGGGCGGCGGTGCTACGCCGCGGCGTCGGCCGGCTGCTTCGCGCGGGGGGCCGGGGCGGCCGCCGGGGACGGGGCCGCGGCCGGCTTCGGGCGCGGGATCGCCAGGGCGAACAGGGCGCCCGCGAAGACCACCGCGACCGCCACCCAGATGTCCGGGACCAGACCGTCCACGAACCGCTGCTGCCCGCCGAAGTCGCCCTGGGCGGCGAAGACGCTCGCCAGGACCGCGATGCCGAGCGCTCCGCCCAGCTCACGGACCGTGGTGTTGGCGCCCGAGGCCTTGCCCATGTGCTGCGGCTGGACCGAGCCCATGACGACCGTGGCCGTCGGCGCGAAGACCAGGCCCATGCCCGCGCCGGCCAGCACGAACGGGCCGACGAACGCCCAGTCGGAGGTGCCGACGCCGACCACCAGCGCGAACCAGGCCAGGCCCACGCCCGAGATCGCCAGGCCCAGCGCCATCAGACGGCCCGCGCCGACCTTCGCGGCCAGCTTGCCGGCCTGCGGGGCGATGAACATCGGCATGACGGCCCACGGCAGCGTCCACAGGCCCGCCGTGAACGCCGAGTGGCCCAGGCCCGTCTGAAGGTACTGGGCGATCAGGAACGTGGCGCCGAACATCCCGAAGTAGACGGCCAGGGAGACCACGTTCGACAGGGTGAAGGCGCGGATGCGGTAGAACGACAGCGGCAGGAGCGGCGCCTCGGCCTTCCGCTCCCAGGCGATGAACGCCGCGAGGAGGACGACGGCCGCCGCGAAGGCCGCGACCACCGGGGCGGAACCCCAGCCCTTCTCGTGGCCGTTGACGATCGCCCACACGAGGGAGACCACGCCGGCGCAGGCCAGCACCAGACCCAGCAGGTCCAGCTTCACCGGAGCGCCACGGCTCTCCGAGACGGCCTTCAGGACCAGCGGGATCGCCACGACGCCCACCGGAACGTTCACCCAGAAGATCCACTGCCAGTCGAGACCGGAGGTGATCGCACCGCCGATCAGCGGCGACAGGGCCACGGCCAGGCCGCTGATGCCGCTCCACAGGCCGATCGCCGCGCCCCGCTTCTCCGCCGGCACCGCCATCGCGAGCAGCGTCAGCGACAGCGGCATGACCGCGGCCGCGCTCATGCCCTGCAGCGCGCGGAAGAGGATCAGGGCCTCCGTCGAGGAGGACAGGGCGCCGCCGACCGACGTCAGGGCGAACACGGCGATGCCGGTGACGAAGACCCGCTTGCGGCCGAAGCGGTCGCCGAGCGCGGCCGCCGCCAGCAGCAGGCCGGCGAAGCCCAGGATGTACGCGTTGGTGATCCACTGGAGGTCCTCGACCGAGGCGCCCAGTTCGGTGCGGATCGAGGTCAGCGCGTTGGTCACCATCAGGTTGTCGAGGGCCACCATGAACATCGGCAGGGACACGGCGAGGATGAGCGTCCCGAACGAGGGACGCGCTGGCGTACTGCTCAACTGATTCTCCAAGAGGGGTGGCGGGTCACACGCGGGCCGGCAGGGCGAACGCGGCCAGGTCTTCGGCCAGGGCCGCGGTCACCGCGTCCCGCTGCGCGTTGAGGTAGAAGTGGCCGCCCGTGAAGGTGCGCAGGCGGAAGGCGCCGTCCGTGGCATCGGCCCAGGCCCGGGCCTCGGCGGCCGTCACCTGCGGGTCGGCGTCGGCGGTGAGCACGCTGACGGGGCAGCGCAGCCGCGCCCCGGGCCGGTGCGCGTACGTCTCCACCGCCGTGTAGTCGCCGCGCAGGGTCGGCATCACCATCGCGGCGATGTCCGGGTCGGCGAGCAGGGCGGCGCTGGCGCGGTCCAGCCGGACGACCTCCTCGATCAGCCCGGCGTCGTCCCGCAGGTGGACCGTCTCGTGGCGGACGGTGGCCGGGCCCCGGCGGCCGGACACGACCAGACCGAGGACCCGGTCCCCGTCCGGTCCGGCCTCCAGCCGCCGCGCGGTCTCGTAGGCGAGCGTGGAGCCCATGCTGTGGCCGAAGAAGACCAACGGGCCCTCCACGCAGGAGGACAGGACCCCGGTGATCTCGTCCGCGAGGGCGTGCAGGTCCGTACGGACCGGTTCGCCGCGGCGGTCCTGACGGCCCGGGTACTGGAGCGACAGCACCCGCACCCCGGGCGACAGGGCCTCGGAGAGCGGGTGGTAGTAGCTGGCGGCCCCGCCCGCGTAGGGGAAGCAGACCAGGGTGGGCCCGTCGCCGGGGGCCGGGTGGTACTGCCTGAGCCACAGGTCGCGCAGGTCCTGGGGGTCCGCCATGGGGGAGGGTCCGTTCTCTCGTCCGGTCGGGGGCGGCGCGCACCGCCCCCGTCGGCTCCTACGGCACCAGCCCCCGCTAGCCCCCCGCTTGAGAGACGCTGGGAAAACCCTCAGTTCCCGCCCTCGTGCGGCCGCAGCACGTCCCGCAGCACCCCGCGCGGCAGGCCGCGCAGCCGGCGCTCGCGGGGGTAGCCGATGGACACCTCGTCGAAGCGGACCCCGTCGTGGTAGGTCGTCCGGGGGATGTGCAGGTGCCCGTACACCACGGACGCCGCCCGGTAGCGCAGGTGCCAGTCCGCGGTGAGGGTGGTCCCGCACCACTGCGCGAACTGCGGGTAGCGCAGCACGTCGGTGGGCTCCCGGACCAGCGGGTAGTGGTTGACGAGGACGGTCGCCAGCGCCGGGTCCAGCGCGTCCAGGCGGGCCGCCGTCTCCGCCACCCGGGCCCGGCACCAGCTGTCCGCGTCCGGGTACGGGTCGGTGTGCAGCAGGAACTCGTCCGTGCACACCACCCCCGACTCGTGGGCGGCGGCCAGGGACTGCTCCTTCGTCAGCCCCGGCGCCCGGAACGAGTAGTCGTAGTGGACGAACAGCGGGACGACGGCCACCGGGCCGCCCTCCCCCTCCCACACCGGGTACGGGTCCTCCGGGGTCAGCACGCCCAGACCCCGGCACAGCTCCACCAGGTACCGGTAGCGGGCCTCCCCGCGCAGGGAGACCTCGTCGTCCTTCGGCGTCCACAGGTCGTGGTTGCCGGGCGTCCACACCACCTTCGCGAAACGGTCCCGCAGCAGTCCCAGCGCCCATTCGATCTCGGACACGGTCTCGCTGACGTCCCCGGCCACCAGCAGCCAGTCGTCCGGGGACCGGGGCACCAACTGCTCCTCGACCAGCCGCCGGTTCTCGGCGTGCACCACGTGCAGGTCGGAGACGGCGAGGAGCCGCCCGGGCGCCGCCATCAGCGGGCCGCCCCGCGCAGCCAGCCGTCGACGGCGGCCGCGGCCGCGCCCGCGTCGGAGCCCAGCAGCGAGAAGTGGTCGCCCGCCACCTCCGCCACGTGGTCGGCGTACTCCCAGCCGGCCGCCGCCGAGGCCGCCGACGCGGACGCGCGCACCAGCAGCGTCGGCGCCGCCGCGGGCTCCGGCGCCCAGTCGGCGAACACCCGCAGATGGCCGCCCATCGCGAGGAACCGCGCGTCGTCCGGCACCCCCAGCGGGCCGTCCTCGTCGAGGAGCCGCTCCGTCAGCACCGCCAGGCCGTGCAGGCCCTCGGTACGCGCGTACGTGTCGAGCAGGACCACCGCCGCCGCCTCCCGGCCGATCTCGATCAGCTCCCGGGCCACGGCGTGGGCGATCCAGCCGCCCGAGGAGTGCCCCAACAGTACGGGCCGAGGCTGACCCGCCGCGTCCGCCGCCTCGGCGACGGCCTCGGCCTGGGCCCGTACCAGCGCCCGCCGGCCGCGCGGCAGCACCGCCTCCCCGGCGAACCCGGGATGCGCCAGCACCGTCAGGCCCCGCCCGCCGGCCAGGGCCCCGGCCAGCGCCAGGTACTCGCGCGGACCGGAGGCCGCGCCCAGCGAGGGGAACGCGAACAGGCCCGCCGCGCCCTCCCACTGATGGCGGCGGCCCAGCTGGGCATCACCCTGTGCACCCTGGTGCTGGGCGTCGTGGCCGAGCCGGCCATCGCGCACCTGCTGGGCCCGCTGCT
>NZ_JBFBGN010000209.1:0-8253 GCF_040684675.1 Streptomyces sp. NPDC089915
CCCCAAAGGAACGGGACGGATGTAAAGCGGGCATGCGGCGGGATCAGCGCCGAGCCGGGGAGGTCGGGACACGGCAGACCGGGCATCCGGCCCCCATAGCCGCAAGCGGCGGTCGGGGCCGACGGACGCATCAGATCGCTACGCGCTTCTCATGTCCCAGCGTCCGGCGGTCGCCGGGGGCCGCTACCCGCACGAAATGCCAACGGGACCGTCATCCGGTGCCGGTGGGCGCGCCAGATCGCTACGCGCTGCCGTCGTCTCGGCGGCTGCGGGCCGCCTGGGGCTGGTCGTAGGCGGGTACGACGTGTTCGACGGGGGTGGGACGGTTCGCGACTTGAAAGGAACACACGTGAGCGAGGGATTCGGTCTGGTCGTGCGCTTCGCGCTGCACGATCTGGAGGCCGCGAGGGCGTTCGACGAGCTGTGCACGACCACCCTGGAAGGCATCAAGAGAAGTGAGCCGGGGACGCTGGCCTACGTTGTCCACGTACCGGAGGGCGAGCCGCTGGTTCGTTTGTTCTACGAGTTGTACGCGGACCGCGCCGCGTTCGACGCGCATGAGGCGCAGCCACACACCAAGCACTTCCTCGCTGAGCGGGAGCAGTACCTTGCCGCTGTCGAGGTCACGTTCCTCGACGCGGTCAGGGGGAAGGTGGCAACAGGCCCATGAGCGAGGGCGCATTGCCGACGAGCGCCGGACGCCGGGACGGCAGGAGCGCGTAGCGATCTGACGCGCCCCTCCGTCCCGGATGGGGGTCCTGGTCGGCATTTGGTGCGGGTAGCGGCCCAAGACGGCCGGTAGCCGCTGAGATCTGGGCAGCGCGTAGCGATCTGATGCGCCCACCGGCCCCGGATGCCACTCTGATTGGCCTTTGGTGCGGGTAGCGGCCCCAGACGGGCGCCGGACGCCAAGCCGGGAGAAGCGCGTAGCGATCTGGTGCGTGGGCTGGCCCGGATTGCTGTTTGGCGCTGTCGGGGGCCGGGTGTGTGGTCTGCCGTGTCCCGACGACCCTGACTCAGCGCTGATACGGGCCCATGTCCAAGGAACGTCCGTCCCGTTCCTTTGGGGGTTTCCCGGCAGTCTTCGTTTTTCCGTGGCGGGACGGGCTGTCAAGAGTGGAGCGCAGCGACATCGCGTAGCGACGCGACGAAGGAGCGCTCTTGACTGACCGGCCCGACGCGGAAGGACGATGAGACTGGCGGGAAACCCCCAGCCCTCCCTGAGAACCCTTGGCTCAGACCCCGCCTGCCCCCGACCCGGTCGTTTTCCCGCTTCCGTCCGGCCAAGGCCCCGCCGAGCCGCCGACCCCGTCAGGCCGGGGAGGCGGGTGGGCAGCCGCCGGCCCGCCCCCGGCCCCTCGCGGGGGAGATGGCGGGCCTGTGCCGCGGCGGGCCGTCGTCGACGCCCGCGTCATGGACCCGCCAGGGGCGGGGGTGGGGCGGCGGTTAGCCGCGGTCCCTACACCACCGCCCCGCGGCCCGGGTCGTCATCGTCGTCGTTCGTGTCGCCCGACATGCGGGCCACCAGGGTGGCGAAGCCGCCGAGGAAGCCGCCGATGCCCAGGGTGGTCAGCCACCAGGTCATGTCCCACTGGAGCAGTACCGCCAGCAGCAGCAGGACCGGGCCGCCGACCACCGCCAGCCAGGCGAACTTCGCCGTCGTGTCCGCCGGCGGGAGCTCCGGCTCCGGGGGGACGAAGTGGCCCTCGTCGGATGCCTCGCCCGCCGGGCCGTCGTCCTTCGGCTCGGCCGGCGAGTGGTCGCGGGGGCCGATGCCGACGCCCGGGGCGAAGACCACCGAGCTGCCCAGCGCGGTCGGCGCCGTCGGCGGCGTGGCGGCCGGGGGCTCCGGCTGGACGTCCTCCTCGGGCAGCATCAGGTTCTCGATCGGCCGGAACGGGCGCGCTCCCGGCGGGTCCGGCGGCTCCTGCCCGTACCCGGCGACGATCGCGGCCCAGGCCGCCTCCTCGTCCAGCGGGGGCACGCCCCCGGAGGACTCCTCGTGCTCAGCCACCGCTGGCCGCCCCCTCCCTGCCGACGCTCTCCGCGAGCCGCCCGACGAACGCATAGCTGTCCGCGAAGATCCGCTCCGCGTCATGGTCCAACGTCGCCACGTGGTAACTCTGTTCCAGCAGGGTCTCGGTGACGTCCGTCGACGACACCCGCGCCAGGATCCGCTCCGAGTCCACCGGCGGGACCACGTGGTCCTGGGGGCTGTGGAGCAGCAGGACCGGCTGCGTGACCTGCGGCAGCTCGGTGTCCACGAGCTGGAAGAACTTGCGCAGCGAGTGCGCGGCCTTCGTCGGGACCCGGTCGTAGCCGACCTCCGCCGAGCCGGGCTTGGCGATGTCGCTGGCGATCCCCGGCGTCGACCGGATGAAGTGCTTGGCCACCGGAAGGGCGACGGCCAGGGGGTCGTGCACCTTGTTGGCCGGGTTGACGAGCACGATGCCGCGGATGGCGTCCCCGTGCTTGGCGGCCAGCCGCAGGGTCAGCGCGCCGCCCATCGAGAGCCCGAACACGAACACCTGCGTGCACCGGTCCAGCAGCTCCCGCAGCGCCCGGTCCACCTCGGCGTACCAGTCCTGCCAGCCGGTGAGCTGCATGTCCTGCCAGCGCGTGCCGTGTCCCGGCAGCAGCGGGAGCGAGACCGTCAGTCCGCGCTCGGCCAGGTACTCGGCCCAGGGGCGCAGGGACTGCGGGGAACCGGTGAAGCCGTGGCAGAGGAGCACGCCCACTTCTCCGCCCTCGTGGCGGAACGGCTCTGCTCCAGGGAGGACGGGCACCACAGTCTCCTAGTGGGTGAGGGGTTCGAGGATGAGGATGAGGATGAGGGTGACGAAGGTGAAGACCTTGACCATGGCGCGCGCGGGGTACGCGTACGTACGGGTGCGTCGCGCTGTGTGACTTCACGGTACGCGACCGGGATGGCACCGACCAGGGTCGTCGGGCGCTCTCGGTGGAGCTAGGGGTTATGGTCTGATCGACAGACACAGGAAGGCTTTCGAGTTGATCTACGGCGCAATGAAGTTCTCCATCGGCGGGTCCCTGAAGCTCGCCTTCAGGCCGTGGGTGGAGGGCCTCGAGAACATTCCCGCGGAGGGGCCGGCGATCCTCGCGAGCAACCACCTGTCCTTCTCCGACTCCTTCTTCCTGCCGGCCGTGCTGGACCGGAAGGTGACCTTCATCGCGAAGGCCGAGTACTTCACCTCCCCCGGGGTCAAGGGCAAGCTGACCGCGGCCTTCTTCAAGGGCGTCGGCCAGCTCCCGGTGGACCGCTCCGGTGCGCGTGGTGCGGGTGAGGCCGCGATCAAGAGCGGTATCGAGGTCATCGAGCGCGGGGAGCTGTTCGGTATCTACCCCGAGGGGACCCGTTCACCCGACGGCCGCCTCTACCGGGGCAAGCCCGGCGGTCTGGCCCGGGTGGCGCTGGCCACCGGTGCCCCGGTGATCCCGGTGGCGATGATCGACACCGAGAAGATCCAGCCGCCCGGCAAGGTGGTCCCGAAGCTGATGCGTCCGGGCATCCGGATCGGCAAGCCGCTGGACTTCAGCCGCTACCAGGGGATGGACGGGGACCGTTTCATCCTCCGCTCGGTGACCGACGAGGTCATGTACGAGATCATGAAGCTGTCCGGCCAGGAGTACGTGGACATCTACGCGACGGCCGCCAAGCGGCAGATCGCGGACGCCGAGAAGGCCGCCAAGGACGCCGAGAAGGCGGCCAAGGACGAGGCCAAGGACGCGGCCAAGGGCGACAAGGGCGCGGAGTAGTCCCCGCGGGCGGCCGGGTGCCGTCCGCGCGGCGGGGGTGGGGGAGATGGCGCCGAAGCGCGAGCGCGTCGTACGCATGTCGGTCGAGCAGCCGTTGTGGCGGGCGCTGACCGCGTACCGGCTGCTCACCATGGTCTACGCGGTGCTGCTGTTCGTCTCCGCGTACAAGGACTTCGTCCGCCCCTGGGTCGCGGTCGGCTATCTGGCCGTCCTCGTCGTGTGGACGCTGGCCACCCACCGCCGGGTGGGCGGCGCGGCCGGCTGTACCCGGGGGTTCCTGGCCGCCGACCTGACGGTCGCCCTCGCCGGGATCGCCCTCACCCCGCTGGCCGACGCCCACGCCCGCATCGCGGGGGGCGGTCCCACCCTCCCCACCATCTGGACGGCCGGATCGGTCCTCGCCTTCGCCCTCAAGGGCGGCTGGCGCTGGGCCGGTGTCGCCTCGACCTTCGTGGCCTTCGCCAACATCGCCATCCACGGCGGCGACCCCACCCGGGACACCCTGCACAACGTGCTGCTGGTCTGGGTCGCCTCCATCGCCATCGGCTACGTCGTCGAGGTGGCCCGGGCCAGCGAGGCGACCCTGGCCCGCGCCCTGGAGATCGAGGCCGCGACCCGTGAGCGGGAGCGCCTGGCCCGCGACATCCACGACGGGGTCCTCCAGGTCCTCGCCATGGTCCAGCGGCGGGGCACCGAGCTGGGCGGGGAGGCCGCCGAGCTCGGCCGGATGGCCGGGGAGCAGGAGGTGGCCCTGCGGACGCTGGTCTCCAGCGGGCTGGTCCGCCCCTCGCGGGTCTCGCGCGACGAGTCGCTGGGCGCGCTGGTGGACACGTACGAGGTGGAGGAGCCGGGCGGTGACGAGGGCGAGCTGGACCTGCGGGCCCTGCTGGCCCCGTACGCCGGCTCCCGGGTGAGCTTCGCCGAGCCGGGCACCCCGGTGCCGCTGCCGGTGCCCGCAGCGCGGGAGCTGGCGGCGGCCGTGGGCGCCGCCCTGGACAACGTGCGCAAGCACGCGGGGGAGGGGGCCAGCGCCTGGATCCTCGTCGAGGACTGGGGCGACGAGGTGATCGTGACCGTACGGGACGACGGCCCGGGCATCCCGTCCGGCCGGCTCGACCAGGCGGAGGGCGAGGGGCGGATGGGCGTGGCCCTGTCCATCCGGGGCCGGCTGCGCGATCTCGGCGGCAGCGCCGAGCTGGTGTCCGTCCCCGGGCAGGGCACCGAAGTGGAACTGAAAGTACCGAGGGGGAGGACCCAGTGAACGACAGCGGCAACGAGAGTGGCGGCGGCAACGACGGCGGTGGCGTCGGCGGCGAGCTCCACGAGATCAAGGTGATGGTCGTCGACGACCATCCGATGTGGCGGGACGCGGTCGCCCGCGACCTGGCCGCCGCCGGGTTCGACGTGGTCGCGACGGCCGGGGACGGCCCGGAGGCCGTGCGCCGGGCCCGCGCGGCCGGCCCGCGGGTGCTGGTCCTCGACCTCAACCTGCCCGGTATGCCCGGGGTGCAGGTCTGCAAGGAACTGGTCGGCGCCGATCCGGCGCTGCGCGTGCTGGTCCTGTCGGCGAGCGGGGAGCACGCGGACGTGCTGGAGGCGGTGAAGTCCGGGGCGACCGGCTACCTGATGAAGTCGGCCGGGGCCCAGGAGCTGATCGACGCGGTCCGCCGGACCGCCGTCGGCGACCCGGTGTTCACCCCGGGCCTGGCCGGGCTGGTCCTCGGGGAGTACCGGCGCCTGGCCACCGACCCGGCACCGGCCGCCGCCGACGAGCCGAAGGCCCCGCAGCTGACCGACCGGGAGACCGAGGTGCTGCGGCTCGTGGCCAAGGGGCTGTCGTACAAGCAGATCGCCGAGCGGCTGGTCATCTCGCACCGCACGGTGCAGAACCACGTCCAGAACACCCTGGGCAAGCTCCAGCTGCACAACCGGGTGGAGCTCGTCCGGTACGCGATAGAACGCGGGCTCGACGACGCGTGAGAACGACGCGTAAGGGGGACGCGCAAGTCCGCACCGGTCGTACTTACTTCCCCTTACGAGTGAAAGCGCGTACGCAACGCCCCGTAATTCCACCGGAATTGACCACTCCAGGCCCCTCGCTGTGACCTGGGTCACCACTAGCGTGACCGTCATGGCGAAGGGAGATTCCATGAAGGTCGGAGTGCTCACGGGCGGCGGCGACTGCCCCGGGCTCAACGCGGTGATCAGGGGCGTCGTCCGCAAGGGCGTCCAGGAGTACGGATACGGGTTCGTCGGGTTCAAGGACGGCTGGCGCGGACCGGTCGAGGGGGACACCGTCCCGCTGGACATCCCCGCCGTCCGCGGGATCCTGCCGCGCGGCGGCACCATCCTCGGCTCCTCGCGCACCAACCCGTTCAAGACGGAGAACGGCGTCCGCGCCATCAAGGAGAACCTCGCCAAGGCCGAGGTCGACGCGCTCATCGCGATCGGCGGCGAGGACACCCTGGGCGTGGCCGCCCGGCTGTACGAGGAGTACGGCATCCCCTGCGTCGGCGTGCCCAAGACCATCGACAACGACCTGTCGGCCACCGACTACACCTTCGGCTTCGACACGGCCGTCGGCATCGCCACCGAGGCCATCGACCGGCTGCACACCACGGCCGAGTCCCACATGCGGGTGCTGGTCTGCGAGGTGATGGGCCGGCACGCCGGCTGGATCGCCCTGCACTCGGGGCTGGCGGGCGGGGCGAACGTCATCCTCATCCCCGAGCAGCGCTTCGACGTGGACCAGGTCTGCGCCTGGGTGACCTCCCGCTTCACGGCGAGCTACGCGCCGATCGTGGTGGTGGCCGAGGGCGCCATGCCCAAGGACGGCGACCTGGTGCTCAAGGACGCCGTCTCCCGGGACTCCTTCGGGCACGTCCGGCTGTCGGGCGTGGGGGAGTGGCTGGCCAAGGAGATCGAGGCGCGGACCGGCAAGGAGGCCCGTACGACGGTCCTCGGCCACATCCAGCGCGGCGGCACCCCGAGCGCCTTCGACCGCTGGCTCGCCACCCGCTTCGGGCTGCACGCGATCGACGCGGTGCGCGACGGGGACTTCGGGAAGATGGTCGCGCTGAAGGGGACGGACATCGTCCGCGTGCCGATCGCCGAGGCGACGGCGAAGCTGAAGACGGTGGACCCGGCGCTGTACGAGGAGGCCGGGGTCTTCTTCGGCTGAGCCGCCGCTGAACCGCCGCTGAGCCTCTGCGGAGGGTCGCACCACGGGACGTATCGTGACGAAAGCGATGGAACGGCCCGTGGTCCGACCTTTCGGGAGTGAGCGTGGAGATCCTGGCCTTCGGAGTGACCGCCGACGAGGAGCCGCTCCTGGAGCGCGCCTTCGCGGTGGAGGGCCGGCACGAGGTCCGCTGCCTGGACGTCTTCCTCACCGAGGACACCGCCCCGATCGCCGCCGGGTACGAGGTGGTCTCCTCCAGCGTCAACGCCGAACTGGGCGGCCGCGTCCTGAACGTGCTGGCGGCGGGCGGGACGAAGCTGATCGCCCAGCGCTCCACCGGCTTCAACAACATCGACCTCGACGCGGCCCGGCGGCTGGGGCTGACCGTCAGCCGGGTCTCGTACTACTCCCCCCACTCGGTCGCCGAGTTCGCCTGGACGCTGGCGCTGGCCGTGAACCGGCGCATCGTCCGGGCCTCCAACCGCACCCGGGACTTCGACTTCCGGCTGAACGGGCTGATGGGCCGCGACATGCGGGGCCGCACGGCGGGGGTGCTCGGCACCGGGAAGATCGGCGAGGCGTTCACGCGGATCGCCCACGGGTTCGGGATGCGGCTGCTGGGGTGGGACGTGGTGCCCAACCCGGCGTGCGTGGAGCTGGGGATGGCGTACGTGGAGAAGGAGGAGCTGTTCGCCTCGGCGGACCTGATCAGCCTGCACGTGCCGCTGCTGGACGAGACCCACCACATCGTCGACGCGGGCGCGCTGGCGGTGATGAAGGACGACGTGATCCTGGTGAACTCCAGCCGGGGCGGGCTGATCGACACGGAGGCGCTGGTCGGGGAGCTTCGGGCGGGGCGGTTCGCGGGGGTCGGGCTGGACGTGTACGAGGCGGAGGCGGGGGTGTTCTTCCTGGACAAGTCCCTGGAGGCGGTGCCGGACGACACGCTCGCGCGGCTGATCACCTTCCCGAACGTCGTCGTCACGTCCCACCAGGCCTACTACACGCACGACGCGGTGGGACAGATCATCGAGGCGACGGTCCGCAACGTGGCGGACTACCTGGCGGGCCGCCGATCGGAGAACACCCTGGTCCCGGGCCCGGCCTGACCGGCGGCGCCTGAGGCGGGGCTCCATGGAGCCCCGCCGGCGATCGAGGCGCGGGGTCCGGGGCGGAGCCCCGGGGAACGGTGGAAGGGCGGGCCCCGCACCTTCCCGCTGGTGGTCAGGGGCAGCCCGCCCCGGGGCAGCAGGACGACCTCGGAGACGTACAGGCCGAGCGCGTCCGCGAGCCGCCGC
>NZ_JBFBGN010000210.1:0-8156 GCF_040684675.1 Streptomyces sp. NPDC089915
GAGCCCCGGGGAACGGGCGAAGGGCGGGTGGGGGACCTCGCCCCGCGTAGCGGCCCGCCAACCCGCACCCGGCGCCACCCCACCCACCCACCCACCCCGAACGGAGTCCCATGCCCCCCGAAACCCCCTCGGACGAGATCCGGTACCGGTTCGAGAACGGCGTCTCCTGGATCACCCTCAACCGCCCCGACGCCATGAACGCCCTCACCTGGGACCAGCGCGACCGCGTCATCGCCCTGCTCGCCGACGCCTCCGCCGACCCCGCCGTCCGGGCCGTCGTCCTCACCGCCACCGGCAAGGGCTTCTGCGCCGGCGCCGACCTCCGCGGCGCGCCCGCCACCGGCGACCGGGTCGCCGGCGACGTGGCCCGCATGATCCGCCTCGGGGCGCAGCGCCTGATCACCGCGGTCCTCGACTGCGAGAAGCCCGTCATCGCCGCCGTCAACGGCACCGCCGCCGGCATCGGCGCGCACCTGGCCCTCGCCTGCGACCTCGTCATCGCCGCCGAACCGGCCCGCTTCATCGAGGTGTTCGTCCGCCGCGGCCTCGTCCCCGACGGCGCCGGCGCCTACCTGCTCCCCCGCCTCCTCGGCCCGCAGAAGGCCAAGGAGCTGATGTTCTTCGGCGACGCCGTCCCCGCCGCCGAGGCCGCCCGCCTGGGCCTGGTCAACAAGGTGGTCCCGGCCGACGAGCTGGAGGCGGCCGCCCGCGACTGGGCCGAGCGCCTCGCGCAGGGCCCCACCCGCGCCCTCGCGCTCACGAAGCAGCTGGTCAACTCCTCCCTGGACGGCGACCGCGCGACGGCACTCGCCGCCGAGGCCACCGCCCAGGAACTCAACATGACCACCGCCGACGCCAACGAGGGCGTAGCCAGCTTCGTGGAACGCCGCACCCCGAAGTACCTGGGCCGCTGAAGCGGCCCGCACCCCGCGGCCGGTCCTACATCCGCGGGTCCGGCCGCAGGACCGCGAACACCGCCCCCGCCGGGTCCGCCGCCCAGGCGATCCGCCCGACGTCCGGCACGTTCGCCGCCGGCATCAGCACCGCGCCCCCGGCCCCCTCGACGGCCGCGACCGTCGCGTCCGCGTCCGCGACGTGGAAGTACGGCACCCAGCGCGGCAGGATCGCCGACGCCCCGCCGGCCCCCTCGCCCTGCGGCGCGACCCCGCCGAAGGAGGTGTCCTGCTGGTCGCCCTCGGCGAGGCTCAGCACCCGGTACGTCATCCCCGGCGTCTGCATCTCCGCCGAGCGCCACCCGAACACCGCGCCGTAGAAGGCGAGGGCCGCCTGCGGGTCGGGGACGTGCAGTTCGACCCAGAGCAGGCTGTTCTCGGCGGAGGCCACCTCCAGCCCGCCCGTCTTCCCGGGCTGCCAGCAGGCGAACCGCGCGCCCTGCGGGTCGGTGAACTGGGCGAGCCAGCCCTCGCCCATGACGTCCATCGGCGCCACCCGCACCTGGCCGCCCGCCCGCATCACCGCGTCGGCGGTGACCCGGACGTCCGGGCTCTGGAAGTACACCGTCCACGCCGAGTCCGCCCCCTCCTCCGTGAGCGGGCCGAGCGCGGCCACGGTCCTGCCGCCCTGCTGGAAGAACCCGTACCCGCCGGCCTCGGGCCCGGCGGAGGCGAACTCCCAGCCGAAGACGGCCCGGTAGAAGGCGGCGGCCGCGCCGGTGTCGGGGCTGCCGAGGTCGAGCCAGTTGGGCGAGCCGGTACGGAAGTCGGTGCCGAGCATCAGGTCCTCCACGGGTAGGCGCCACACAGTCGTCCGCCACCCTGCCCACCCCCCGCCCACGGCACGGCGTACCGGCCGCCCCGCCCGCCCGGATTCACCCGTTCGGCGCCGCCCCCTCCCGCCCCTTCTCATCTGACACTCCGTCAGGTTCAATCGAGGGGTGATGGGACACGCAGGGATGGCGGCCACCGTCGTCCGATACCTCAGGTCAGCCGGCTCCCCCACCTCCTCGGCCCGGGAGCCCGAGTCCGCGCAGGTCGACGCCCTTCCGCGGCCCGACCTGCGCGCCGTCGGCGAGGACGAGCGCGCGCCCGTCAGCCCCGCCGAGTTCCGCGCCGTCCTCGGCAACTTCGCGAGCGGGGTCACGATCATCACCGCCCCGCCCGCCGACGGCGAGGAGGGTCCGGCCGGCTTCGCCTGCCAGTCCTTCGCCTCGCTCTCCCTCGACCCGCCCCTGGTCACCTTCATGGTGGCCCGCACCTCGACCACCTGGCCGCGCATCGCCCGCGCCGGGGTGTTCTGCGTCAACATCCTGGGCGCCGCGCAGGGCGAGCTCTGCCGGGCCTTCGCCGTCAGCGGCGCCGACAAGTTCGCCGGGGTCTCCCACCGGCCCGCCCCCGTCACCGGCTCCCCGCAGCTCGACGACGTCCCCGCCTGGATCGACTGCCGGATCCACGCCGTCCACACCGGCGGCGACCACCTCATCGTCGTCGGCCGCGTCGAGGCCATGGGCGCCGAGGGCGAGGGCGACCCCCTCCTCTTCCACAAGGGCCGCTTCGGCCGCCTGGCGGACTGACCCGGACACACCGATGGCCCGGCGCGCTCCAGCGCACCGGGCCACCGCCGTGCGCGGACCGCGTCAGAAGGTGAGCACCCCGCGCGCCACCCGCCCGTGGTGCGCGTCGTCCACCGCCTTGGCGAAGTCCTCCACCGGGTAGACCTCCGTCACCAGCTCGTCCAGCAGCAGCTCGCCCCGCCGGTACAGGTCCGCGTACAGGGCGATGTCGCGCTGGGGGCGGGAGGACCCGTACCGGCATCCCATGATCGTCTTGTCCAGGTACATGGAAGAGACCAGGAACGACGCCTCCTCCTTGAACCCCGGCACCCCCAGCAGCACCGCCTGGCCGTGCCGGTCCAGCAGGTCCACGGCCTGCCGGATCAGCTTCACGCTGCCCACGCACTCGAAGGCGTGGTCCGCGCCCGTCGGCAGGACCTCCCGTACGGCCGCCGAGGTGTCGGCCACCGCCGACGCGTCCACGAAGTGCGTCGCGCCGAACCGCCGCGCCACCGCCTCCTTCGCCGGGTTCGCGTCCACCGCCACGATGGCCGAGGCCCCCGCGATCCGGGCGCCCTGGATGACGTTGAGGCCGATCCCGCCGGTCCCGATGACCACGACCGTCTCCCCGAGCCCCACCTTCGCCCGGTTCAGCACGGCCCCCACTCCCGTCAGCACCCCGCAGCCGATCAGCGCGGCCGACGTCATCGGGATGTCCTCGGGGATCTTCACCGCCTGCACGGCCTTGACCAGGGTCCGTTCCGCGAACGCCGAGTTCGACGCGAACTGGAACAGCGGCTGCCCGCCCCGGGAGAACGGCCGGTCCGGCATCCCGATCGCCTTGCGGCACATCGTCGGCCGGCCGCGGTCGCAGTCGGCGCACGCCCCGCAGTTGGCGAGGGTGGAAAGGGACACGTGGTCACCCGCGGCCACGTGCGTCACCCCCGCCCCCACGGCCTCGACGACCCCGGCCCCCTCGTGGCCGAGCACCACCGGCGGCGGGAAGGGGATCGTCCCGTCGATCACCGACAGGTCGCTGTGGCACAGCCCGGCCGCGCCGATCGCGACCAGCACCTCCCCCGGCCCCGGGTCCCGTATCTCCAGGTCCCCGACCACCTGGGCCTGCTTGCCGTCGAACACGACGCCCCTCATCTGGGCTCCTTAGGCAGGCCGAGCACCCGCTCGGCGATGATGTTCCGCTGGATCTCGTCCGAACCGCCGTAGATCGTGTCGGCCCGGGTGAACAGGAACAGCCGCTGCTCCTCGTCGAGCCCGAGCTCGTACGGGGTCCCGTGCTCCCAGAGCCCCGGCCCGGCGGTGGCCCGGGCGCCCCGGACCTCCACCGCGAGCTCGCCGAGCCGGCGGTGCCAGCCGCCCCAGAGCAGCTTGGCCACGCTCGGCGCCCCGGCGTCCCCGGCCTCCCCGAGGGTCCGCAGGGCGTTCCACCGCATGGTCCGCAGCTCGGCCCACTGCCGTACGAGCCGCTCCCGCAGCACGGGGTCCGGGGCGCCGGAGGCCGCGTAGGCCCGCACCACCCGCTCCAGCTCCGCCGCGAACCCGATCTGCTGGACGAGCGTGGAGACCCCGCGTTCCAGGGCGAGCAGCCCCATGGCCACCGTCCAGCCGTCGCCCTCCCCGCCGACGACCTCCTCGGCGACGGCCCCGTCGAAGAACACCTCGTTGAACTCCGCCGTCCCCGACATCTGCCGGATCGGCCGGACCTCGACCCGGCCCGGCTGGTCCATCGGCACGAGCAGGAAGGACAGGCCGTGGTGGCGGCGCGAGCCGGGCTCGGTGCGGGCGAGCACGAAGCACCAGTCGGCCTCGCGGGCCAGGGAGGTCCAGACCTTCTGGCCGGTGACGCGCAGCCGCCCGTCCGCCCGGTCCCGTACGGCGGTGGTGCGCAGCCCGGCGAGGTCGGATCCGGCGTCGGGTTCGCTGTAGCCCTGGCACCACAGCTCCTCGCCGCGGGCGATGGCGGGCAGGAAGCGGGCCCGCTGCTCCGGCGTGCCGTAGGCGAGGAGGGTGGGGGCGAGGAGGTTCTCGCCGATGTGGCCGACCCGGCCGGGAGCGCGCAGCGCCGCGTACTCCTCCGCCCACACCACCTGCCCGGTGAGGGTCAGCCGCTGCTGCCCGTAGGCGCCGGCCGGGGCGTCCCAGCCGGTGCCGATCCACCCGCCGCGGCCGAGTTCCCGTTCCCAGGCGCGCCGGGCGTCGACGCCCTCGTGCTCGCTGCCGGGCCCGCCGAGGCCGACGGCCTCCTCGTACGGGCCGACGAGGTGCGCGGTGAGCCAGGCCCGGGCGCGGGCGCGCAGTTCCCCGGCCTCGGGGCCGAAGCTGAAGTCCACGGTGTCCCCCTGCCCCTCAGGTGTTCGGGCGGTCCTTGGCGGCGGCCGCCTTGGCCATGGCCTCCAGCTGGGCGAGCATCGGCATCGGGTCGGTGCCGACCGTGCCGGGGAGGAAGTCGGCGATCTTCTCGGGGGTCCAGGCCCCTTCGGCGTACCCGGCGCGCAGTTCGCGGGGCTGGGCCCAGACGGCGATCTTCGGTCCGGCGATCGTGTAGACCTGCCCGGTGATGCCCTCGGCCCTGGCGCGGTCGCTGAGCAGGTACGTCACGAGGGCGGCGACGTCCTCGGGCTCGCCGATCTCCTTGAGCTCCATGGGCACGTTCGCGGACATCCGGGTGCGGGCGACGGGGGCGACCGCGTTGGCGGTGACCCCGTACTTGTTGAGCCCGAGGGCGGCGCTGCGGACGAGGGAGATGATCCCGCCCTTGGCGGCGCTGTAGTTGGCCTGGGCGACGGAGCCCTGGTGGTTGCCGCTGGTGAAGCCGATGAGCGTGCCGGAGCCCTGTCGCCGCATGACGGCGGAGGCGGCGCGGAAGACGGTGAAGGTGCCCTTGAGGTGGGTGGCGACGACGGGGTCCCACTCCTCCTCGGACATGTTGAAGAGCATCCGCTCGCGCAGGATGCCGGCGACGCACACCACTCCGTCGATGCTGCCGTACCGGGCGAGGGCGGTGTCCACGATGCGCTGGCCGCCCGCCATGGTGGAGATGTCGTCGGCGACGGCGACGGCCTCGCCCCCGGCGGCGAGGATCTCCTTGACCACCTCCTCCGCCACCTCGCTGGTGGGCTCGTTCCCCTCGATGCCGACGCCGTAGTCGTTGACGACGACCTTGGCGCCCTCGGCGGCGGCGGCGAGCGCCACGGCCCGGCCGATGCCCCGGCCCGCACCGGTGACGGCGATGACCTTGCCTGCCAAGAAGTTCCCCACGTCCGGCCCCTTCCCGCTTTTTCTGACGGTCCGTTAGATTCTATGACCAGTCAGATCCCTTCCCACAAGCCCCTGTTCGTTCAAGGAGTGGATGGCGTCCATGACCATGCCCCCCGAGTTCCACGACATCGCCAAGCGCGTCAACAACTGGGGACGCTGGGGCGCCGACGACGAGATCGGCACCCTGAACCTGATCACCGAGGAGGTGGTCCGGGCGGCGGCAGCCGAGGTCCGCACGGGGCGCCGGATCCCCCTGGCCCTCCCGCTCAAGGAGGACGGGGTGCAGGCCGGCATGATCCCGGGCCGGGTCAACCCCCTGCACACCATGGTCCAGATCAACCAGGAGCTCTTCGGCCCCGGCACGGTGGCCTGCAGCGACGACGCCGTGACGATGGGCCTCCAGGCCGCCACCCACTGGGACGCCCTGACCCACGTCTCCCACTCGGGCCGGATCTACAACGGCCGCCCGGCCTCCACGATCACCGCGCACACCCGGGCCCAGTACAGCGGCATCGACAAGGCCGCCCCGATCGTCTCGCGCGGAGTCCTGCTGGACGTGGCCCGCGCCAAGGGCCTGGACCGGCTCCCGGGCGGCCACGCCGTCACCCCGGAGGACCTGGCGGAGGCGGAGGAGTTCGCAGGACTCACCGTCCGCGCGGGCGACGTCGTCCTCGTCCGCACCGGCCAGATCCAGGTCTACCTGGCGGGCGACAAACACGGCTACGGCTTCCCGTCACCCGGCCTCTCCGTCCGCACCCCGCAGTGGTTCCACGCCCGCGACGTGGCGGCCGTCGCGAACGACACCCTCACCTTCGAGATCTTCCCCCCGGAGATCGACGACCTCTGGCTGCCGGTGCACGCGCTGCACCTGGTGGAGATGGGCATGCACCAGGGCCAGAACTGGAACCTCGAAGCCCTGTCCACAGCCTGTGCGGAAGCGGGCCGCCACTCCTTCCTCCTCTCGGCGATGCCGGAACCCTTCGTGGGCGGCACCGGCACCCCGGTGGCCCCGGTGGCGGTCCTCTGAGGCGGCTCCGGGCCCCCGCATTGGGCCGAAGGCGGCATGTCCGCGCGTCGCCCCCGCCCCGCACCGATGAGTTCCGTCGGCCCCGGCAGTCTCACCTCAGACAGCCGACGACGACAGGAGCACCCCATGCCCGCCCAGCAACTCCTCCGGGCCTGCAACATCAACCTCACCCGGGACGGCTACGGCGCCGGCGAGAACCAGAGACTGGACCATCCCTTCGGCGACGGGCTCAACCCGGGAGTCCTGTTCTCCTGGGCCGGCGCCACCGCCAGCTGGCCGGGCCGCACCGAGCCGGGCGGCAGCCGCGGCCTGGACGACTACTTCACGCGCGACTGGGGGCGGAACATCGGGGCGGAGATCATGGGCGCCAACAAGTTCAGCCCCCACCGGGGCCCCTGGCAGAACCACGACTGGCAGGGCTGGTGGGACGACGAGCCCCCGTTCCACACCCCGGTGTTCGTGATGACCCACCACCTGCGCCCCTCCTTCACCCTCTCCGACACCACCTTCCACTTCATCGACGCCGACCCGGCCACGGTCCTGGCCCGGGCGTTCGAAGCGGCCGACAGCAAGGACGTCCGCCTCGGCGGCGGCCCGTCCACGATCCGCGAGTTCCTCGACGCGGACCTGCTCGACACCCTCCACGTCGCTGTCTCCCCGGTGGACCTCGGCGCGGGCTCCCGCCTGTGGGAGTCCCCCGACGAGCTCCTCGACCGCTTCCACATGGACGTGGTCCCCAGCCCGAGCGGCGTGACCCACCACCTCTTCTGGCGCCGCTAGCCGACGCCGGGGACCACCCCCGGACAACGGCCTGATTACCCCTTGCCTCCCCCAACTGCCCTCAGTACACAGAGAGTTCGCGTACGCGGATCATTGCCTGGGGGCGGGGGAGACATGACCGACCACGTACCGATCGACCCGTGCAGCATCCCGTTGTTCACGGGTGATCTGGAGGCCCTGGAGCAGAACCGGGCGGCGATCGCGACGGCGGCGGGGACCTTCCGTGACGCGGGTGCGCACGTGGATTCGGAGTTCCAGGGCCTGGCCGCCTTCTACACCGCCCCCGAGGCGTCGCAGCTGTTCGCGACGACCAAGCCGGTGAAGACGGACAGTGATCTGTTCGCGGGCCACCTGGAGACGGCGGCGAAGGCTTTGGGCGAGTACATCACCGAGGCCCGTCCGATCGTGGCCCGTCTGAAGGAGCTCCAGTCCCGGGCCGTCACGTTCAGTCAGAAGATCAGCGGGGATAAGCACTGGAAGGACGACGGGGACAAGATCGATGAGAACAACGATCTGATCCACGACGTCAACGCGGCGGTGTCGGCGTTCTGGGCGGCGGAGCGT
>NZ_JBFBGN010000211.1:0-8131 GCF_040684675.1 Streptomyces sp. NPDC089915
GAAATTCCAGCCCGCGCGGCGTTTGAGCGCAACGGGTCCGGGCGGAGCCCGGGGAACGGTGGAAGGGCGGGTAGGGGACCTCCCCCCGCGCAGCGGCGCAGCCACCCGCACCCGCGTTATGTTGGCGGCAGGCCCCGGAGGTGACCCATGGCACCCGCCCCCGCGAACACGACCGCCGCCGCGGCCGGCGGCCTGGCCGCGGCCTTCGCCGGCCTCGCGGCGGCCGAGCTCGCGGCCGCCTTCGTCCGGCCGGAGTCCGCCCCGCTCACCGCGGTCGGCGGAGCCGTGGTGGACGCTACGCCCGCGGCCGTCAAGGAGTGGGCCGTCCGCTCCTTCGGCACCTCCGACAAGCTCGTGCTGACCCTCGGCATCGCCGCCGTCCTGGCCCTGCTCGCCGCCGGCACCGGGATCCTCGCCGTGCGCCACCTCCGCACCGGCTGCGCGCTCGCGGCGGCGGTGGGGGTGCTCGGGGCGGCGGCCGCGCTCGGCCGCCCCGGCGCGGGGTGGAAGGACGCCCTGCCCTCCCTGGCCGGCGCGGCGGCGGCCGCCACCGTGCTGTACCTGCTGGTCACCGTCGTGCGCCGGCCCCACCCGGCGGCGGGGCGGCCCGGCGGTACGTGGCCGATGGACCGGCGCGCCTTCGGCCGGCTCCTGGCGGCCGCCGTCGGCGCCTCGGCCGTCGCCGGATACGCCGGGCGGCGGCTCGGCGCCCACGGCTCGGCCGGGGCCACCGCCTCCCGCGCGGACCTGGTCCTGCCGCCCCCTGCCGTTCCCGCGCCGCCGGTGCCCGCCGGTGCGGACCTGCGCGTGCCGGGCGTGGGACCGTTCCTCACCCCGGCCGGGGACTTCTACCGGGTGGACACCGCCCTCGTCGTCCCCCGGATCGACGCCGCCTCGTGGCGGCTCGTCCTCCACGGCGACGGGGTCTCCCGGCCGCTGACCCTGACCCTGGCGGAGTTGCTCGCCCGGCCCCTGACCGAGCACGACATCACCCTGTGCTGCGTCTCCAACGAGGTCGGCGGACCGTACGTGGGCAACGCCCGCTGGCTCGGCGTACGCCTCGCCGACCTGCTGCGCGAGGCCGGGGTGCGACCGCCTTCGCAGGGCGGCCCGGCGGACCAGCTGGTGGCGCGGTCGGTGGACGGGATGACCATCGGCACCCCCGTCGAGACGGTGATGGACGGCCGCGACGCCCTCCTGGCGGTCGGGATGAACGGCGCCCCCCTGCCGTTCGCGCACGGCTTCCCCGTCCGGATGGTCGTCCCCGGTCTGTACGGGTACGTCTCCGCCTGCAAGTGGCTGACCGAGCTGCGGCTGACCACCTTCGCCGCGTACGACGCCTACTGGGTGCGCCGCTCCTGGGCGCAGCAGGCCCCCGTCAAGACGCAGTCGCGGATCGACACCCCGCGACCCTTCGCTGATCTGGCGCCGGGCCGGGTGGCGGTGGCCGGGGTGGCGTGGGCCCAGCACCGGGGGATCTCCCGCGTCGAGGTGCGCGCCGACGGCGGGCCCTGGCAGGAGGCCCGGCTGGGCGACGCGGACGGGGTGGACACCTGGCGGCTGTGGGTGTGGCCGTGGGACGCGGCTCCCGGGGAGCACACCCTGGAGGTCCGCGCGACCGACGGGCGCGGCGCGGTCCAGCCGCAGGAGCGCCGGGGCACCCTTCCCGACGGGGCGACGGGCTGGCACTCCGTCACGGTGAGCGTCCACGCGTAGGAGTTCAGGGCCCGTACATTGTGGTGGGATGGCGCGGATACCGGGGATGCCGGGCATCCCGCGGGACATGACGACATGAGGGCATACGTCAGGAGCCGAGGCCGTGGAGCTGACCAGCACGTCGTTCCTCGCCACGCTGATCGCCGTCACCGCGCTGGCCATGCTCGTGGCGCTGCTGCTGTGGAACCGGGTGCCGGGTCCGGCCGTACTGCGGTGGGTGGCGCGGGTGCTGATGATCGGGGTGTGCCAGCTGACGGCCATCGGGGTGGTGGCCGCCTGGATCAACGACGGCTACGGGCTGTACGCCTCCTGGGACGACCTGCTGGGCACCGGCGCCGACGCGGACGCCTCGACGATGACCGGGCCTCCGGTGGGCCGGGCGCGCTTCACCCCGGGCGAGAACGGCACGCGGAGCACGTACTTCCGGGGCAGCCACTCGAAGCTGGCCGGCCAGGTGGTCGTGTGGACCCCGCCCGAGTACGACGCCCCGGGCGCGCAGAAGACCCGCTTCCCGGTGCTGACCCTGCTGCACGGCTATCCGGGCACCCCGCGTTCCTGGATCGACCTGGGGTCCATGCCGGACGCGCTGGAGCAGCTGGTGCGCGTCGGCGCGGCGCATCCGTTCATCCTCGTCATCCCGGAGCTGTACCCCGGCGGGGTGAACACCGACTGCACGGACACCCCGCAGCGCAAGATCGCCACCTGGCTGGCGGAGGACGTGCCGGACCTGGTGCGCAAGAACTTCCGGACCCTGCCGGAGCCGAAGGGGTGGGGGCTGATGGGCGTGTCGACGGGGGCGTTCTGCGCGGCGAAGCTGCCGCTGCAGTACCCGAAGGTGTTCGGTGCGGGCGCGGCCCTGGACCCGGACCCCCTGACCGGGGATCCGGCGGTGCTGCCCGATCCGGTGCTGCGGGAGCACAACAGCCCGATGTGGCTGATCAGTCAGGCGAAGGGCGAGGACGTCGGGCTGTTCCTGGCCACCTCCGCGCAGGACCGGGACAGCCCGCCGAAGCAGCTGGAGGCGTTCAGCAGGGCCGCGCAGGGCAGCGGGGTCCGGGTGAAGACCCTGGTCCGCCCGGCCGGGGGCCACAACTTCCAGACCTGGACCGGTATGTACCCGGACGCGCTGGGCTGGCTGAGCACGGAGCTCTCCGCCCCCGCCGGGCCGACGTAGCCCAGCCGTCGTTCAGGCGTACGCATGATGCGTACACTGTGCGCAACGGGGTAGGCTGGGGGCATGTCCTCATCAGAGCAGCAGAGTTCCGCGCCGGTCCCCTCCGTCTGGACCCGGCCCCGCCGGGCGAAGGAGCTGCCCGCGCTCAGCCGGGAGCAGATCGTCGCGGCGGCCGTACGGCTGCTGGACGCCGAAGGCATCGAGGCGCTGAGCATGCGCAAGCTCGGCACCGAAATGGGCACGGCCGCCACCTCCCTCTACCGGCACGTGGCCAACAAGGACGAGCTCATCGAACTGGTCGTGGACGAGGTCTACGGGGAGCTCGAACTGCCCGACTCCACCGGCCCGGACGGATGGCGCGACGCCCTCGCGCACAGCGGGCACAGCCTGCGCGGCATGGTGCTGCGCCACCCCTGGGTGGCGTCCGTCCTCGGCCAGGTGGGCCTCGCGCACCTCGGCCCGAACCTGATGCGCATGTCGGAGCGGATGCTGGCCATGGCCCTGACGGCCGGATTCCCGAAGGCCGAGGCGGACCTGGCGATGAAGGCCGTCATGTCCTACGTGCTCGGCGCGGCGACCAGCGAGGCCTCCTACCTCTCCCTGCTCGCCCGCAGCGGCAAGAGCGAGACCGAGTGGCTGGAGTCCCTGATGCCGGCCTCCCAGCAGGCTCTGGAGGACCACCCGCTGACGCAGGACCACGCCAACGCCTGGCAGGGCAAGGACCCGGCGCGGCTGCGCGAGGAGAACTTCGACTACGGACTCCAGCGGGTCCTCGACGGCCTGGCGACGCGGCTGGACCGGAGCTAGGGCCTGTCGTCAAACCCCCGTCTGCCCCGCGACGCCTGGCACGCGCTCTCGCCGCACCGGGCGAAAGCCAAGTACGTCCAGTACGCGGGCTTCCGCCCGGCACGCCGAGAGCACGCACCAGACGCCGCGGGGCCGCCCTTCGGGCGACGACGGGAGTTTGACGACAGGCCCTAGGCCGTCCGTTCCGGGTCCTGCCCGGCGGTACGGGCCGGGCAGGATCCGCAAGAGGCGGCCCGGGAGAAGGTCAGTTCGAGAAGGTCAGTTCGGCGCCCTCGCCGAGCGGGGCGAAGTAGCGTTCCACCGTCGCCTCGCGGACCTGGACCAGGGCAGCCGGGGACCAGCGCGGCCGGCGGTCCTTGTCGATCACCTGGGCGCGGATGCCCTCGACGAGGTCGGGGGCGGAGAGCGCGGCGCTGGAGACCCGGTACTCCTGCTCCAGCACCCGCTCCAGCGAGTCCAGGGCGCGGGCGCGGCGCAGGGCGGCGAGGGTGACCTTCAGGGAGGTCGGGGACTTGGCGTGCAGGGTCTGCGAGGCCTCGCGGGCGGCGGGCAGGCCGGTGGCCAGCAGCCGCCGGTGGATCTCCTCGACGGTGTCGGCGGCGTAGCAGTGGTCGATCCACTCCCGCTCGGCGGCGAGCGGGGCCGCCGGGAGGGAGACGCGGTCGAACTCGCCCAGCACCTCGGCCACCGGTCCGGCGGCGAGCTCGCGGGTGAACTCCTCCAGCCAGTCCGACGGGAGGTAGTGGTCGGCGAGCCCGCACAGCATCGCGTCGCCCGGGCCCACCGCCGTGCCGGTCAGGGCCAGGTGGGTGCCGAGTTCGCCGGGGGCGCGGGAGAGCAGGTAGGTGCCGCCGACGTCGGGGACGAAGCCGATGCCGGTCTCGGGCATGGCGACCCGCGAGCGCTCGGTGACGATCCGGACGCCGCCGTGGGCCGACAGGCCGACCCCGCCGCCCATGACGATCCCGTCCATGAGGGCCACGTACGGCTTGGGGTAGCGGGCGATGCGCGCGTTCAGCCGGTACTCGTCCCGCCAGAACGCGAGGGAGCCGGTCGTGCCGGCCTTCGCGTCGGCGTGGATGGCCCGGATGTCGCCGCCCGCGCAGAGCCCCCGTTCACCGGCCCCGCGGAGCACGACCTGCCGGACGGCGGGGTCGTGTTCCCAGGCCGTCAGGGCCTCCCCGATGCTCAGCACCATGGGACGGGTGAGGGCGTTGAGTGCCTCGGGACGGTTGAGGGTGATCAGGCCCGTACAGCCCTCGGTGCCGATCTGAACGGTCTCGTCTTCGGTCTTCACAGGCGTCAGTATGTCGGTTCCGAGGCCATATGAAGATCGTTTCTGACGATCTTGTCAAGTCTGCACGGCTTCGGGTCGAACGTCGCTCGACCGGCACTCGCGCGCGGCGCCCCGGCGCCTCAGCCCCTACCGGGGATGGGCCCCCGGGGTGTGGCCGAACGCCCGCCGGAAGACGTCGATGAAGGCGCTCGCGGAGGACCAGCCGCAGCGGTGCGCGACGGCCGTCACCGGGGTGCCGACGGCCAGCAGCCGCAGCGCGTGGTGCAGCCTCAACTGGGTCCGCCACTGCGGGAAGGTCATGCCCAGCTCGGCCCGGAACAGCCGGCTGAGGGTGCGCTCCCCGGCCCCGGCCCGCGCTCCGAGCGCGGCCAGTCCGCGCGGGTCCGCCGGGTCGGCGTGCAGCAGCGCGCACACCGCCGCCAGCCGGGGGTCCGTGGGAGCGGGCAGGTGCAGGGGCTGGAGCGGGGACACCCGCAGCCGGTCGAGCAGCACCCCCAGCAGGCGGCTCCGGGCCGGCCCCCGGTCCTCGGGCTCCCGGGTGTACTCCAGGATCAGCTCGCGCAGCAGGGGTCCCACGGCGATCACGGCGGGGGCGTCGAGGCCGAGCGGGTTGCAGCGCACGGGCAGGCCCACACAGTGCAGGTCGGTCCGCCCGTAGGCGCGGTGCTCGTGCACCGTCCCGGCCGGGATCCACAGGGCCCGGGTCGGGGGCGCCACCCAGGTCCCTGATCCGGTGGTGATGGAGAGCACCCCGGAGCCGGCGTAGGCGATCTGGTGGTCGTCGTGGTGGTGGGGGTCGATCCCGACGTGGGTGTCGAGCCGGTTCGTGTTGGTCGGGGCACGCTCGGCGTGCCGGGCACCGGGCTGGCGGGTTTCCTGCATGATCAGGCAATTTATCGGAAGCGGGAAGGCGGCGCCGGAACGGATTCTCGAAGGGTGAAACCCATGGACGCCCTGAACAGCCCTCCCCCGCCGAGCCGTTCGACAGAACCGCCCGCCTCCACATCCGCCTCCTCCCCCTCCTCCGCCTCCCCTTCCCCCGCCTCCCCCGCACGGCTCCGCCGGCGTATCGCGGCCTTCTCCGCCGGGCACGCCTGCGTGGACGTCTACCAGGGCGCGGTCGCCGCGCTCGTCCCCTTCCTCGTCGCCGAGCGGGGATACGGATACGCCGCCGCGTCGGGCGTCGTACTGGCCGCCTCGCTGCTCTCCTCGGTGGTCCAGCCGCTGTTCGGGGCACTCACCGACCGGCGGGCCGTGCCGTGGCTGATCCCCCTGAGCGCTGCCGCCACCGGACTCGGGATCGTCCTGGTCGGCGCGGACGCCGGGTACCCGGCCACGCTGGCCGCCGTCGCGCTCTCCGGGCTGGGGGTCGCCGCCTACCATCCGGCGGCCGCCCGGCTGGTGCGCACCGGCATGGGAGACGGTCACGCCGCCATGAGCTGGTTCGCCCTCGGCGGCAACATCGGCTTCGCCTGCGCACCCCTGCTGGTCGCCGGGGCGCTGTCGGTGTCCGGGCCCGCCGGATGGGGGCTGCTGGCGCTGCCCGCAGCGGCCGCCGTGCTCCTCAACCGGCCGCCGCGCACCGGGCGCGGGGACGCCGCCGCCGAGGCGGGGACCGCCGCCGCGGTACGGGAGGCGCCGGCCCGGGAGGACCGGCGGGCGTTCCTGCGGCTCTCCCTGGTGGTGATCGTCCGGTCCGTGGTCTTCATGGGCCTGAGCACCTTCCTCTCCCTGTACGTGCAGGAGCGCGGCGGGAGTGCGGGGGCGGGGGCCGCCGCGCTGTCGGCCCTGTTCGCGGGGAGCGCGGGCGGCACCCTGCTGGGCGGATGGCTCGCCGCGCGCTGGGGCCGGGTCCGGGCCGTCCGCCGCGCGTACGCGGCGTCCGTCCCGGCGATCGCGGGGATCCTCTGCCTCCCGCTGCCACTGGCGTACGGGTGCGCGGTGCTGGCCGCGGCGGCGCTGTTCGTGCCGTTCTCCCTCCAGGTCACCCTGGGCCAGGACTACCTGCCGACCCGCATGGGCACCGCGGCGGGCGTCACGCTGGGCCTCACGGCCAGTGTCGGCGGGCTGGCGAGCCCGCTGATCGGGGCCGCCGCCGACGCGACGTCCGTCGGCACGGCCCTGCTCCCGCTGGCCGCCCTCCCCCTCCTGGCCTGGGCCCTGTCCCGCTCCCTCCCCGACCCGTCCCCGACGCCCTGACCACGACCGCTGCGCGGGGCGAGGTCCCCTACCCGCCCTTCGCCCGTTCCCCGGGGCTCCACCCCGGACCCCGCGCCTCAAACGCCGGCGGGGCTGGATGAATCCAGCCCGCGCAGGGGGCACCTCCCAGCGGTAGCTGGGGGAGTTTGAGCGCACGGGCGCGAAGCGCACGTACGGGGTCCGGGGCTCGCCCCGGGAAACGGAGAAAGGGCGGGGCGGGGAGACGGCCCCGCGCAGCGGCAGCCGCCCGCACGGCGCGGCCGGTCCACCCGCCGCCGGACGGCACCCGGCAGACTGAACCCCCGTCAGCCCCCACCCCCGGAGGAGCCAACATGACCGCCCCCGCCCTGACCCTCGACCCCGGCACGGCCCTCGTACTGATCGACCTCCAGCAGGGCATCCTCGCCCTCCCCACGGCCCGCCCCTCCGCCGAGGTGCTCGCCCGCGGCATCGCCCTCGCCGAGGCCTTCCGCGCGCACAAGCTGCCGGTGGTCCTGGTCAACGTCGCCTGGTCGCCCGACGGCGGCGACCTCCCCACCACCGACGTCGACCGCCCCGGCCCCGCCGCCGCCCCGCCGGCCGCGTTCTCCGAGATCCCGGCCGAGCTGGCGGCCCTGGGCGACGTCACGGTCACCAAGCGCCACTGGGGCGCCTTCACCGGCACCGAACTGGACCTCCAGCTGCGCCGCCGCGGCGTCCACCGCATCGTCCTGGCCGGGATCTCGACCAGCATCGGGGTCGAGTCCACCGCCCGCACCGCCTGGGAGCACAGCTACGGGCTGGTCTTCGCCGAGGACGCCACCGCCGACATGGACGCCGACGCGCACGCCCACACCTTCGGGTCGGCGCCCAATCCGTGCTGTCGGTTAACTACTCGTACGTAGGGAGCGCCCCATTCCCCAAGGGGCCGCTCGACATCCGCCGAGGCTCCGTCAAGT